>CAITMP010000340.1 GCA_903893525.1 uncultured Acidobacteriia bacterium
CGCTCTTCTTTTCCTTTTTGAAGTCGAAATAGAAATGGGGCAGGTCGGCCTTGGCTGCGTGCGCCCACGCTTTCGGGCTTACGGACACGAAAGCCAGTCCCGGGGGAATCATGAACGCCTTCTGCGAACCACCCACCAGCACGTCGATGCCCCAGCCGTCCACATCCAGTTCCATGGTGCCCATGCCTGTGATGCCGTCCACGACGAAGATGGCGTCGGTCGGCTTCACCAAGGCGGCCATCGCGCGAATGTCATGCTCGGCACCGGTGGAGGTGTCCGATGCCTGCACGAAGACCCCTTTGACTCCCTCCTCGGCCTGCAGGGCCGCTCCCAGCCGTTCCGGAGTCACCACGTCGCCGTAGGGGGCGTCCAGGATTGTTGCATCCAAGCCGTAGGCCTTGGCTATTGAAACCCATCGTTCGCCGAACTTGCCGGCGGCGCACACAATCACCTTGTCGCCGCGCGAAAATAGATTCGAAACGGACGCGTCCATGGCACCCGTACCGGACGCGGCGAAGCACAAAACATCGTTCGAAGTGCCGTACACTTCCTTCAGGTCCGCCAGTGCGGATTTGTAGATGCTGCGGAATTCCTCGGTCCTGTGATGGATGTCCGACGCCATCATGGCGTGCAGGGCGGGCGGGTAAAGGGGGGTCGGACCAGGCGTCAAAAGACGCTGCTTGCGGATGTGCATGGAAACCGGTTAGAGTCTAACGAAGTAGAGTCTTTAGAATAACAAGCTTATGCCCCTTTTAGACCAGTTGCAGAAGGACCTCGTTGCCGCCATGAAGGCCAAGGAGGAGATGCGCCTCTCCACGATCCGCATGATCAAGACCGCAATCCAGAAGGCGGCGGTGGTCGATCCCTCCAAACCGCTCAGCGAGGCGGACGAGCAGCAGATCCTCAAGTCCTTGGTTAAACAGCGCATCGATTCCGCCGACATGTTCCGCAAAGGCGGCCGCGAGGACGCAGCGCTGAAGGAGGAGGCGGAAAAGTTGATGATCGAGGCTTACCTGCCCGCAGCCGCTTCCGAGGCTGATATTGACGCTGCCATCGAGGCCGCAATGGTCGAAACCGGTGCCACGACGGCGAAGCAAATGGGCCTGGTGATGAAAGCGGTCCAGGCCAAGCTGGCCGGCAAGACTGTGGATGGCCGTTCGTTGAGCGAAAAGATCAAGGCAAAACTCGCATGACCCCGAAAACTCCTCCCAAGCACCAACCGTTTGTCCCGCCCGGGGTTCAAATGAAGGAGTTCACGCTGCGCGCGGTGCTCCTCGGACTCGTTCTGTGCGTCGTGTTGGGGGCGGCGAATGCCTACCTCGGCCTGCGCGCTGGACAGACCATCGCCGCAACATATCCCGCGGCTGTGATCTCCATGGCGATCCTGCGTATCTGGAAGGGCAGCATCCTGGAGGAGAATATCGCCCGGACGGCCGGATCCATCGGCGAATCCGTCGCGGCCGGCGCCGTGTTCACCATTCCGGCGTTTGTCCTGTCGCATTCTTGGCTCGATTTCAGCCCGGGTACCGCCTATTGGAAATCGACGGCGCTGATGATGATCGGCAGCGTGCTGGGCGTGCTGTTCGTGTCGCTGGTGCGGCGGACTCTTGTCGAGGATCCCGACTTGCCGTTCCCCGAGTCGGTCGCCGCAGCCCAAATCCACAAGGCCGGCCAAGTGGGTGCGGATGCCGCCCGATACCTGCTCTACAACATGGCGTTGGGTGCGGGTGTGTTCCTCGCGGGTGCGTTCAATTTCTTCGCCACCGACATGGACTGGTTCTTCAACGTGGGCACGCTTGGCCGCTCGGCGCTGCGTCTGGGTGCGCCCGGCTCCAAAAACTTCCTGCAGACCGGCGGTGTGACGATTTTCTCGGGACCAACCATCAGCCCGGCATACGTCGGCGTCGGCTATGTGATCGGCCCGATGCTCGCTTCGTTGAACTTTTCGGGTAGCATTATCGCTTGGGGCCTGCTGATTCCGTTGCTGATGTATTTCCTCGGACCGCAGTTGCACGCCTTCCTGCCGGCAAATGCCACCGGCGATGAATCCTGGTTGGGTATTGCAAATGGTGTTTGGCGCTTTATCGTGCGCCCGATTGCGGTGGGAGGCATGTTGACCGGGGCATCCTACACGCTGTTCAAGATGCGGAAGTCGCTTTTCGGGGGATTGGCAAGGGCCTTTGCCGAGATGAAGGCTGGTTCCGCACCTGCGGAATTGACCGCGCGGACGGAGCGCTACATGAGCTCCCGTATCGTCCTGGCTGGAATTTTCGTGGTGTTCGGATTGATGATTGTCCTCTACACATACCTTTCCGGCGGCTTGGTGGCCGGGCTTGTCGCCGCCATTGTGATGCTGGTTGTCGGGTTCTGCTTTGCGACTGTCTCCGGGTATCTGGTGGGAGTGATCGGCTCGTCAAACAACCCGATCTCGGGCTTGACCCTTTCCACCGTGATTATTGCGGCGCTCTTGATGGTCGCACTGGGCGTCAAGGGCCAGGGCGGGGTCATCGCGGTGCTGGGCGTGGCTGCCGTGGTCTGCGTATCCAGCGCGGTTGCGGGCGAACTCCTCCAGGACTTCAAGGTTGGCTACATCATTGGCGGCACGCCGCGCAGCATCCAAATTGTGGAACTGATCGCCGTGGTGCTCGCCAGCGCGGTGATGTATTTCCCGCTGTTGCTGCTCCATGAGGGCAACATGAAGATGGGCGGTATTGGATTCGGCGATGCGAAGCTCCCCGCGCCCCAGGCGGGCTTGATGGCATCGCTTTCGCAAGGAATCGTCGGCGGTGATATGGCGTGGCCACTGATCATTGCGGGTATCCTGATGGGCGTCGCGTTCATCATGATCGGGGTGAAGAGCCCAATGCTGGTGGCGATCGGCATGTATTTGCCGCTCGGGACCACGTTCGCAATTTTTGCTGGCGGCGTGGTGCGCTGGCTGAGCGACATGATCGCAACCCGGCGGGGCATGAACGAGTCACAGAAGATTCGGATTGAGAGCGTGGGGGTGCTGGCTGCGTCCGGCATGATTGCGGGCGAGGCGCTGATGGGATTGGTCACGGCTGGTTTTGCCGTTGCCGATATCAAGATTCCCGATGACGTGTTCAAGATGCTCGGCATGCCGATGCCGGAAATGTTCAAACACCCGTCGTACACCGCCGGATTGGTTGTGCTGGCGCTGTTGGCCCTGGTGCTGATCAATATGCCGCTGGCCAACGCCGGCCGCCCGGAGGATCCGCCCCCGCCAGCGGCAATTGTGTAGTGAAATTCGGGTATTCTGGAGGGGAGGACGGCTACCGGATGACACTGACAATAGAGCTGCCAGCGGACAAGGCCGCCATTTTGCTTGATGGCGCGAGTCAGCGGGGCCTAACGCCCGAGCGGTGGTTGGAGGAATTGGTGATTCCACAGATTCAGCCTCCGATTGAAGATCCCAACGATCTCCCCTTTGAGGAATGGAAGGCTCGCTTTGATCACTTTCTGGCAGGCCTTGACCGGAACACGCCCGTACTTTCGGACTACGACATGAGTCGGGAAAGCATATACGCAGACCGGGGCTTATAGTTGCTGCTCGATACCAACATCCTGCTGCGGACGATTCAACCCGCCCATCCACACCACGTTCTGGCAACGGACGCCGCCGCCAAGTTGCGTTGGCTCGGCATTGAGGCTCAAGTCCTACCCCAGAACATTGTTGAACTTTGGGCGGTAGCTACACGGCCAGCCGCCCAGAATGGCTTGGGTTTGTCTCCGGAACGAGCGGCTACCGAGGTTGGCAAACTCCTCTATTTTTGCAAACTGCTTCCCGACAATCCACGCATCCACCCCATCTGGGAATCCCTAGTCGTCGAACACCGCGTCTCCGGCAAACCCACCCACGACGCCAGAATCGTCGCCGCCATGAAATCCCATGGCCTCACCAACATCCTCACCTTCAACGGTGCCGATTTCACCCGCTTCCCCGGCATCACCGTCGTCCACCCGTCCGACTTCGTCCGCAAATCCATTGGCTACGATATTCTCGGGAAATGAACTGGCCTCTCGTCGAAGCAATCTGGCTCCGGGAACATTGCGCCGACGACAATCTCCGCATCGTTGACACGCGATTCGCTCTTGGGAAACCCGACCATGGTCGCACGTCATATCTCCAAGGGCACATCCCAAGTGCTGTCTTCGTAGACCTCGAACGCGATCTTTGCGCCCAGGTACGGGCCGACCGGGTAGGCGGTCGTCACCCAATCCCACCAGTCGCAGCGCTGGAGGCCGTCCTCGGCCGACTCGGCATTTCGAATCAGCATTTGGTGGTGGCCTACGACGACCCCTCGGCTGGAACGGGATTCTACGCGGCCCATCTCTGGTGGCTGCTGCACTACCTGGGCCACGACAATGTGGTTGTCCTCAATGGCGGCTTGCCAGCATGGGTGGCTGCTGGAGGGGCTGTGGAGACTCGGGAACCCTTCGTGAATAGCTCTGAGTTTCGGGCCCAACCCCGCCCCGAAATGATTGTTGATGCTGTCACCGTCCAATCCCGCCCCGAAAGCACCATTCTGCTCGACTCCCGTGCCCCGGAACGCTTCCGGGGCGAAATAGAACCGCTCGATTGGAAAGCGGGCCACATCCCCGGAGCCTTGAATGCCAATTGGGCGGACGGTCTTCGGGATGGCTTCTGGAAGTCACCCTCCGAGCAGCGCGAACGGCTGCCAGAAGCGCAGGACCTCATCGTGTATTGCGGTAGTGGCGTAAGCGCCGCCGGCAACCTCCTCGCCCTCGAAATCGCGGGAGTCACACACGCGAAACTTTACCCCGGCAGCTGGTCGGACTGGATCAGCGACGATTCGCGCCCGATTGCAACGGGACCCCTGCCGCGCGGTTGATTTTGAGGTCAGTCTTTCCGGGCTGGACGCCGGGGCCGCTGCTTCGCAGACACGGACTGAATCACCAGTTCCCCCTCGGACGTCGGATCAATCGGGATCTCCACCGCCCTCATGGCCCGCTGCATCAGGTCGACGACATCCGGCTGGTCCAGGTCTTCCGCTCCCGCCAGCACGATGTGCCTCGCCACGTTTCCCGAGCCCTTGAGCCGACCAGCTGGATCGGCCAGCCGCGCTCCTTGGAGGAAGAACAAACTAACCCATCGAGGGTAGACGGCAATGGAGAACACCGCCTCCGACGCCCGTCTCGATGGGCCGAAGCCGATTGCCAGGGCGTTGTAGTTGTCGTAGACCAGCTGAACCGCCCCTGGCAGCCGGGCCCGCATCGCCGCGAGAATCGACTTGGCTGATGCCGCGATCTCCGGTGTGAACTTGTCCAGGAATCCGGTCAGTTGCATTTCCGCCGATGTCGGCTCCAACTCTGCCATGCGCTCAATTGTAACGGCCCCGTACTCGAATGTCATCATAATAAGCGATGCACTTCCTCCAGAGCAGCCTCGTCCAACTCATCACCCAGACCGCGACCAACCTTCCCCCCGACGTCCGTGCCGCCATGGCTGCGGCAGGTCTCGGCGAGAAACCCGGTACCCAAGCTTCGCAAGCCTTGAACATCATCTATTCCAATGTCGACATGGCTGCCGAGGACGAGGGGCCTATCTGCCAGGACACCGGCATGCCGACGTTTTATGTGCACACCCCGGTGGGCGTCAACCAGCTGGAGATCAAAAAGGCGATCAAGGCTGCCGTTGCGGAGGCCACAAAGCTCGGCAAGCTCCGCCCCAACTCCGTCGATTCGCTGACCGGTACCAACAGCGGCGACAACCTCGGCCCGGGAACCCCCGTCATCCACTTCGAACAGTGGGACGAGAGTGAAATCGAAGTCAAGCTCGTCCTCAAAGGCGGTGGCTGCGAAAACAAGAATATCCAGTACTCGCTCCCAATGAATCTGGAGCACCTTGGCCGGGCCGACCGCAATATCGAGGGTGTCCGCAAGTGCCTTTTGCATGCCGTGTGGCAGGCACAGGGCCAGGGGTGCGCACCTGGTGCGCTCGGCGTCTGCATCGGCAGCGACCGCGGCCATGGCTACGATGTCGCCAAACAGCAGCTGTTCCGAACTCTTGACGACACCAATCCCGATCCAGTCCTTGCGGAACTGGAAGCTCGCGTGATGCGCGAGGCAAATACCTTGGGCGTTGGTGCAATGGGTTTCGGCGGCCAGGTTTCGCTCATCGGATGCAAGGTTGCCGCTGCGAACCGCCTGCCAGCCAGCTTTTTCGTCTCCGTGGCTTATGAATGCTGGGCCTTCCGCCGTCTGGGAGTTCGCCTCGACCCTGCCGACGGCGCGATTTCCCAGTGGTTGTACCGCGACCCGTCCCGCCCTGTCGAGAAGATGGCGCAGACGGCTGGTTTCCCGCTCTCCGGTCGCGAAGTGGTCCTGACTGCACCTTTGAGCGAGGAAGCGGTACGCTCCCTCAAGGTCGGCGATGTGGTCGTGATCCGCGGCGAGATGTACACTGGCCGCGACGCGGTCCACGCGTACTTGATGAAAAATCCGCCTCCCGTTGATCTCAATGGCGCCATTCTTTACCACTGCGGGCCCGTGATGATGAAGGAGTCGACACCGGACGGCGACAAGTGGACCGTGAAAGCCGCCGGTCCGACCACAAGCATCCGCGAGGAGCCCTACCAGGCCGACGTGATCGGTCGCTACGGCGTAAAGGCTGTGATCGGCAAGGGCGGGATGGGTCCGAAGACCTTGGCTGCACTCAAGGAGTACGGTGCCGTCTACCTGAACGGCATCGGAGGCGCGGCCCAGTTCTACGCCCGCACGGTGAAGGAAGTCTTGGACGTCAATTTGGTGGAATTCGGCATTCCCGAGGCAATGTGGCATCTGCGGGTTTACGATTTTCCTGCGATCGTCACCATGGATTCCCACGGAAACAGTCTCCATGCGGATGTCCTGGCCGATACCGGCGAGGCATTGAAATCACTGCTGCCGGGGTAGCGTTTCGAAGTCGTTACGTTGCTAGTGACGCCAGCGCATGCGCCAGGGTATACTGGAATTTCTGTCGGCGGTAAGCCTTCTTAGACTTGCAGACGGACAGAAATTCCACCCGGAATGGCCAGATAGCTCAGCTGGTAGAGCAGCGGACTGAAAATCCGCGTGTCGGCGGTTCGATCCCGTCTCTGGCCACCACTTCCACTACAATTTTTCCGCAAACCCCTCAAGACTCAGAACAGCGTTTCCCTTTACAGTGACTTGGAAGTAGCCGTCCTCAGACTTTCCTTGGATCTTCCCGGCATCCTCCGCCGAAATCTCGACAGACTTCCACTTGCCGCGAACGATACGTGTGTATGCCCGGAAATACTCAGCCGCAGCCTCGGCCGACTCCCATTCGGAAACGTAAATTAACGTCATCCTCCCGGTCTTCTTGACTTCATCGACCCGGTACGCTGCCCCGCGCAGTTTCGGTCCCAGAACCGCGGCAGTCCCTGAGTCCACGTACTGCCGCAACAACACCCGGTGGTCAAGCTCGCCGAGGGTGCCCCCGATCAACGTCTTTGCGCCCCGTTCCGGTTTCGGCAACGTCGGAGTGGTCGATTCAAGATTGGCGAAGTAGCGCTCGGGGTGTAGAATTTGGGCCGTCGATGTGGGGGGATGTTCGAAAACCTGACGGAATGCGCCCGGACCCTGCTTCAAGAAAACAGCCTGCTGAAATTTTTCCCCCTGCTCGTAGGGAAACATCAAGGTCGCCCGGATGTAGAGTGGGGCGCCACTGAAGACCGGATAGTTGGAATCGGGCGTGTCTGTTTGGTCGCGCAGGAATTCCGCGGCTGTTTCGGGATCCTTCAGGCTTCGTCCATTCCGGCGCGCGGCCAGTTCCAGCATCAGCCAGGATGCCTGCCCCTCCACGACGGTCTCCCGTGCGATGGACATCTCGCTGTCGTCCCCACCCTTGGCAAGAAATTTTCCAATGGACACGTTCTGGTCGGCAAGAGCGTGGGCCAACTCGTGCGACAGCGCCTCGTCGCGCATGCTGCGGTTGGCCCAGTCGGAGATGAAGAGCTTGCGCCGACGAAAGTCGTAAAAGGCTGCGGCCTGCTCGGTCAGCAGATCGATGGTGGTCTTCCTCAGATCGAAATCGTTGGGCACGAAGCCGAGTTTCCTGAGGGTGATCTCCTCGGCCCGGATCTCGGACGGTTTTACCGACCGCCGGATCTGCTTTCCGAGGAAGTCGTTGACCTCCGCCTTGGTGACCATTTGGAACGGCAGTCTCTTCACCACCCGGAATCCCGTGATGTCGCCGAGTTCCCGCATCACGGAGTCTATTTCCGCTGGAGTCGGCAATCCTGCTTGCGGTGAGGCTGGATCTGCTGCGCGCAGAACCGGCGGGTTCACAAACAACCCGGCCGCGAACATCCATCCCCATAGACCCCAAACGCAAGTTGACCGCACTAGCTCCATGGTGTCACGTGCTTCGCGCTACAATGAAATTTCGATTTCAGAAACAACGGAGTTCATCGTGTCAGAGACAACAGCACCCGCAGAAGACAAGCTTTACAAGTCGCAGTACATCGGTAGCGGCACTTTCATCATCAGCAAGCCGAAGCGCAACAAGACCAAAATGCGCCAGACGCGCCTGAAGAACCCCCGCGGCGGCTCCCGCAAATAGCCAATCGTCACTCCAAGTTCGAGGACACAGCTTTCATGAAGACCGTACTGTCCCTACTGCTCCTAGCTTTCTCCGCGTTTGCGTCGCTGGCTGATCAGGAAATTACTGCGGCGACCGAGGCCTACAGGGTTGCCATGCTGAAGGGCGATGCGGTCGCACTGGACAAGCTGTACCACGCGGACCTGACGTACGAGCATTCCAGCGGCAAGACGGAGACCAAGGCCGAGGCAATCGCAGCGGCCTCCAAGCCCGGCTCGGTGGCGAAGAATATTGTGTTCAAGGACCCGACTGTTCGGGTCTATGGCAATACCGGCATCTTCAAGGCAAAGGGTGATTTCACCAACGCAGCTGGCGAAACATCCCATTTGGACGTGTTGATGGTGTTTGTCAAGGCGTCAGGGAAGTGGCAGTTGGTGGCACGCCAGTCCACAAAATTTCCAGCCCAATAGGGACACGTCCCGGGGACGGGTATCGCATGCAGTTCGACCGGGTTGCAAAGAAGCTTCATATCTACGCTGGCTTGCTGAACTTCACAAGCGTAATCGTGTTTGGCGTGGCGGGCTTGGTCGTAACTTTCGATGCTCCGGATATTTTCCACAATGGCGGTAGCACCGAGGTGGAAATTCGTCCTTTCGCCACTCCAGAGATTGCAACCGACAAGGACGTAGCGTTGGCCGTGGAGGCCACACTACAGCCCGAAAACTTCGCAGCCCCTTTCACCACTCGAAATGCCGACCACCAACTGGTGGTTCATTTTTACAGCGTAAACGGACTCAAGCGAGTGACAGTCCTTGAGGACCGTCACCAGATTCGCATTGAGACCCTGCGCAACAGCATTTGGCGTTTCATTGACAACCTCCACGCAACGACCATTGCTGAACGGGCATCCGGCTGGGCCATCCGGGGCTGGGCTTGGTATGTCGAGTTCTCCATCTGGTGCTTGCTCGCGATGGTCTTGACCGGCTTGTGGATGGGACTGAGGGCCCGCTTTCCCTACCGACTCGGTCAAGCAGTATTCATTGTTGGCTTGGGAATCGCTGCGGCGTTGTTCGAGCTCGTGAGGTAGAAATGTATCGTACGCTGCGCAATACCCACCTCATCCTCGGCCTCTTATCCATCCCGTTCCTTCTGATCTATGGGATCAGCGCTGTTCAAATGGCGCACAAGCTGGATGTGGATCGGCAGTTGTCAGCTGTGGAATTTTCTGTTCAGCCCGGTCTCCAACCGCGACCACTCGCCAAGTTGGTGATGGAAAAGCAGCGGTATACCGGCGAGTTTGCGGGATTGGAGGACACGCCAGCTGGTTTTCGATTCACCATAACGTCGGCTGGAGCCCAGCACCAAGTCTTCTACACTTCCAAACAAGGGCGCGTGCGGGTGCGCACTACGTCGGTGGGGGTGTTGGGGGTTTTGAACCGTCTGCACCACTTCCATGGTCTCAAGAACGAAACATGGCCTCGGAATGCGTGGAGCGTTGCCTTGGCCTGCGTCTCGGTGATTCTGCTGTTTCTCGGCCTAAGCGGGATCTACCTTTGGTTCAAGCTCCACACTGAGCGGTCGCTCGGATTGTGGCTCCTAATGACCAATTTGTGTATTGCCGGTACTCTGATCGCGGCATTGCGCTGGTGACAGTTCCTTTTGGGAAGCAGGGCCAGGGTTTCTGAGAGACCAAGCCAGCATGACGGCGCACAAGGGTAGAAATACGTAGTTCCCAATCTGGCCCGGCGGCGTGTGCGCGAACGCCACCGGTTTCATGTGTCCCACCAGCATCCGCAGGGGTGGCTTTCCGGCGCCGGTCCCTAGTCCCGCTGATGCACGTCATCCAGATCTTGGAGGTACTCGCGGGCTTGGCGGAACCGGCATCCGTGCTGTCGGCTAGCCCTTGATCAAGACACTCTCCTCGGACGCGAATCCTTCCAGAACAGCAGCACGTTACGTTCTTGTGATCACGGGAAACTAAGCTCCGGGTACTGCGAATTTGTCGCCGGTCTTTTGGCACCACTCGGCCAGCAGGGCTCGGTGCTCGGCCAGGATCTTCGCGAACTTCGGGTCGACAGCCAAATTCGTCATCTCCCCGGGATCCTTGTCCAGATCCACCAACGATTCCCGCAGCTTGCCCTCGCTGAACGCCGTGTACTTGTACTTCTGGCCGCGCAGCATCCGGCCGTCGGGTGTGGGCAACTTGCCGTTGACCTCCACGCCCTGCACCAGCCGGTCGGAAACAACCACATACGGACGCACGTCCTTGCCCGCCTTGCCTTCCGCTGCTGCGCGCATGCTCTGGCCGGGCAGCTTGGTTGGCGGCGTGATCCCTGCGTAGTCCGCAATGGTCGGAATCAGGTCGATCCCCGTATTCACCAAGTGGTTGCTGGTGCCCGGCTTGATCACCCCCGGCAAGCTCATGATGAACTGGGTCCGCGCGGCCTCCTCGTACAGGATGGTTTTCTGGTTCCAGCCGTGCGATCCCATGCACTCGCCATGGTCGGCCGATAGGACCACCAGTGTCGACTTGTCAAGGCCCGTTTCCCGCAGAGCCTGCAGCACGACGCCGATTTCCTTGTCCACCTTCTCGATCAACCGGTAATAGGCCCAGATGTACTCGCGCCACTTCTTTTCGTCGAACTGGCCCACCGGGAACATCGGTGCCGCCTGGTAGGACTTGCGGATCGTGTCCACAATATCCGGCTCGTTGGCTTGCGGTGCCGAGTTGGGGCGCAATGGCGGCAGTTCCGAAATCGGCGGAGGCGTCCCAACCTCTCCCAGTGGCAGCTTCTGCCCGCGCGACCACTCCGCGATGTTGTGCGGATTCAGGAACGACGCCATCATCAGGAACGGCGCGTCGTGCTTCGCCCGCAGGAAGGCCGCCACATTCAGGGCGGTCTGCGGGTCCTCCATCTTGGTGTCGAATTTCGTGAAGCCGTGGATCTCCTGCTGCTTCTCCGGCACGGTCAAATGCCACTTGCCGTAGTACGCGGTTTCATACCCGGCGTCGCGGAAGATCTTGCCCATCATCGGGAACTTCACCGGATCCAGATGCACCTTGGTCCGGTCGTCGTTGTCCATGATCCCGGTCTCGGTCGGATACCGTCCCGTGAACATGGCCCCGCGCGACGGCACGCACAGCGGATTGGCGCAGTATGCGCGGGTGAAGACCATCCCGGCAGCAGCCAGCAAATCCATGTTCGGCGTATGGATGTACTTCTTGCCGATCCGGTAGCTGGCGGATTCCGCGAACTGCTGGTCCGTGGTGATAATCAGGATGTTGGGCCTGGCAGGTGATGCGGCCCCAAGCGCTGATGCGCCCAGGGCGCTGGTAGCAAGAAACTGGCGACGGTTCATTTGTTTAGGCGACCCACAGGACCGGTTGGCGGATGAAGAAATTCCGGATGATTTCGTCCACATCGGAATCCGCCGGTAGCGTCTTCCAGAGTTCCAAATAGCTGGCCTGCTGGTAGGCGAGTCCACCAAACAGCAACGCCTCCTGCCGCATCGGCCAGTATTCGTAATACATCACGTCCGGCGGCTTGATCCAGGTCTTCTTGTCCTTCAGGAACGGGTACATGTACTCGATGGCCTTCTTGACACCCCGACCGTCCGCCGTTTGGAACGCCCACAGGTTCTCGCCGCCTTCGGACAGGATCTGGCACACCGTCGCCAGTGCTTCCAAGTTGAACAGGCAGTAACCGTAAGGCTTGGTCCGACGCAGTTCCTGCTGTTGGCTGCCGTCGGGCTCGATTTGCCCCGGAACAATCACGTTCTTGAACCGGTCGACGCAATAGTCGACCAGCTTCTTGTCCCCGGTCAGCTTGGCGAACGCCGCCACCTGCATCAACCAGCACGTACCGTGATTGTTCTTCGCCGCACCCTCCTCCATTCCGTTCTTGCTGGTGGTCATCCAGACGTTGTACTCGGAGAACCATTTCTTCGTAGCCTCGAAGTCGGCGGCGGACAACGCCTTGGCTTGTGCCAGCAGCGGAATCGCGCGGGCGACTTCCACCAAGTGGATGGTATCGATCACGCCTGTCCCCCGACCCGTAAACCGACCATGGATCGCCTGCGCGAACTGGAGATTCGGGTTCATCCGGGTCTTCTCGTCCACGAACCAGGCCCGGATGTGGGCGGCAGCATGGTCAGCGTACTTCTTATCCTTGGTCAACTTCCACGCCGCAGCCAACGCGGGAACCTGAACGCTCAACTTCATCAGGAACTTCCGGTGCTCCACGAAGTTGTCGGGATTGGTCATCCCGTCCTTCTGGATATACGGACCATCCGGATTTTTCGGATCCGGCCACCAATAGTCGCCTTCGGAGAAGAAATCGTGCACTCCACCGGTGCTGCGTTTGCTGGATGCGGAGGTGACGGTCGCGGGCTTGTCGCCCAGATACTTCGCCGCGTTGCGCAGAACCCGGGCGCGGTCGAACTGTGCGACATCAAACGTCGCTTCGCCAAAAAGCGGGGTAGCGGATGCAGCGGCACACCCCGCGAGGAATGTTCTTCTATCCAAACTACGCAACCCCCTTGGGTTTCGCGGCCTTCCAGCCAGCCTTCCACTGCTCCATCAGCTGCTTTACCAGTTCCGCATTGGCTGGCCGTTTCGCGATATTGGTATTTTCCTGCGGATCCACCTGATGGTCGTACAACTCCACCGCGTCGATCCTCGAATGGTCCTGGCGACCAACCCAAACGGTGAAGCGGTACCGGTCCGTCCGCATGGAATACCCCATCCGCTCCTTGCCGCGTGGGTATTGGCT
Organism: uncultured Acidobacteriia bacterium; assembly: GCA_903893525.1. GTDB lineage: Bacteria > Acidobacteriota > Terriglobia > Bryobacterales > Bryobacteraceae > BOG-234. The sequence continues at coordinate 13,357 of CAITMP010000340.1, forward strand.
GAACGCCGCCGGTTTCCAAGGCATGTCCGGCTTGTCCAGCAGCGGCTTGAAGCTGACGCCCTCCAAATGCGTCGGCAGCGGAAGTCCCGCCAGCTCCGAAAGGGTCGGGAAGATGTCCACGAACTCCACCAGCGCTTTCGAATGCTTGTTCGACGCCTTCATTCCTGGCGCGTACATCAGCAGCGGCGCATTGGTGTCGTTCTCGAAATTGCTGTGCTTGGCCCATTCGCCGTGCTCGCCGAGCTTCCAGCCATGGTCGCCCCAAAGGACGATGACCGTGTTCTTGGTCAGACCCTGCCGGTCGAGTTCGTCCAGGACTTTGCCGATCTGCGCGTCCGTGTAGCTGACGGACGCATAGTAGCCGTGCTTCAACTGGCGCGCCAGCACATCGCCCATCGGACCTTTGGCGGGGGTTCCCGTATAATTCCGCAGTTCGCCGCTGGTCGTGAGGGCCCAGTCCGGCGCGTCTTCCGGATGGTACGGATTCGGTGCCAGCTGGATCTTCGCCGGATCGTACAAATCCCAGTACTTCTTCGGCGACACGAACGGCAGGTGGGGCTTGGCGAAGCCCACCGCCAGAAAGAACGGTTCCGGCTTTTTGGCCAGCGTTTTCAGCGTTGCCACCGCCAGCTCCGCCACCATTCCATCCTTGTAGAAGTTGTCCGCCACTTCACCGGCTTCGAAAGGTGGCCCGCCCTTGCTCTTCTGCGCGTCCTCGTCCGGCACATCCTCTGTTTTCAGCTTCGCGTACGTCGGAGCCTTCGGTGTCTGCCACTCCACCGACCACGACCGGGGATCGTCATATCCCGGATGGAAGATCTTGCCCATGCCCTGGACGAAATACCCGTTCTTCTTGAAATGTTCGGGGATCGTCACGATGTTCGGCTCGGCGACGCGGAAGTGCGTCACCAAGTCCCACACCTTGGTCGAATCCGGCCGGGTCCCCGTCATCAAGCTTGACCGCGATGGCGAACAAACGGCCTGCTGCACATACGCCCGGTCGAACGCCATGCCCATCTTCGCCAGCCGGTCGATATTCGGACTTTTGATGTAGTCCCTGCCGTAGCAGTTCAGCTCGGGACGCAGATCGTCGACCGCAATGAACAGAACGTTTGGCTTCGGGCCGGTTGCCGCCGCCATCGGCTTGATGGCCAAAGGTGCGGCGGCGCAGGTTGCAAGAAATGCTCGGCGGTTGATCATCTTTATCCTTAGATGTTAAAACTTCAGTTTGAGCGCCAGCTGCCAGTTCCGCGGCTCCGAAACCACCGCCGTCGGCAGGCCGAACGACGAACTGGTCGGCGTCGTGTTCGGCACGTCGAAGCTCGGGTGGTTCATCGCGTTGTAGCACTCGGCCCGGAACTGCGCCGTCACTTTTTCGCGGATCGTGTAGTTCCGGAACAGCGAGAAACTCCACGTTGCCTGACCATCCGCACGCACGCCGCTGAACCGGATCGGGAACGTCTGCAGGTTGTTGGCCAGCTGGTTCGCGGTTGCCTTCACGAATCCGGCGTTGGTGTTGAACCACTGGTCCGGGCTGCGCTTGTCCCCAGGAAGCGCGATGTCCTTGATATTGCCGACAAACAGCGCGTTGCCGAAGCCCAGCGGCGCGCCGGCTTGCCGAACCACCGTGCCGTTCAGCTGCCACCCGCCCAGCGCGGCCTTCACGATCGCGGGTGCGTTGCCGCCGAAGCTCTTGCCGGGGCCGTACGGAATTTCCCACACGCCGCTCATCGTCAGAATGCGCGGACGGTCCAGGTCCGAAACCGTCCGGTACGGAATCGGATCGGATTGGTTCTGGAATTCCGTCGCCTGCATGAACTTGGAGTACGTATACCCCAACTGTGTCGTCAAGCCCTTGCTGAAGCGGCGCTCCAGCCGCACCTGCAGCGAGTGGTACCACGAATAGCCCTGTGATTCCAACGCCGTGATCGCTCCGAATTGCGGATACGGCGCTAGAAGCCCTGCGCGCGAAATCGTGGAAGTGTACACCGAATTCAGCCCCGAGAACGGATTCGGATAGGATGCCGTCAGGAAGTTGATCGTATTCTGATCCCTCGTGGTGGCCGTGCTGAGATACTGCGCCGGAGTGCTGTTGAGATTCTTGGTCACAGCCAAGTGCGTCGTGCGGTTGCCCACATAGCTCAGATCCAGCACAAACTGGCCCGGCAACTGGCGCTGCACACCCAGGGACCAGCGCTGCGAATACGGTGCTTTCATGGCCGGGTCGAAGAACTGGATCGCCTGGCCCAGATTTGTCGCCAGCCCCCCCGCCGCGCCCGACGCCGGAATCAGGCCATTCGGCAGCGGATTGGCCAACGTAGAGGTATAGGTCACGCCGTTGTTCAGGGAAGCCTGGATCGGTGTGACCTGCGAGAACCCACTTTGCACCGGTTGGAAAGTATCCACACCGATTGTGCCGAAGTAGATTCCGTAGCCGCTCCGGATCACCGTCATGCTGTTCAACTGGTACGCCAAACCGATGCGGGGCAGCAGGTTGTGGCTGTTTCCGTACGGGCTGCGGCCCTTCTGGCCAACGAAAGTCAATCCGCCCTTGGCCGAAAACGCCGCGACCGGCAGCTCCGGGATCGGATTCTTGGCATACGCCGCCGCTGCCGCCGCCGCAACCGGACTGTTTACGGACGCGTCAAACGTCCCCAGCAGCCGGTCATACCGTTCCGTCACTGGAGCTTCCATCTCATATCGGAGGCCCATGTTCAAGGTCAGTTTCGGTGTCAACTTGAAATCGTCCTGCACGAAAAGGCCGTAGTACTTGTTCTGCAGCGCGTAATTCTGGGTGGAGCCCGTGGTCATGCTGCCGCCCGGGATGCCCAGCAGCATGGCCGCCAGTTCCTGTCCGAGCGCCGCAGCCGTCGAGTTGTCCAGCGGTCCCTTGGTATAGGTGTTGGCGAAGCTGAAGTCGGGCGAAATCGACCCCGGATACCGGTTGCCGAAGGTCCGGAACAACCGGACGTCGCCGCCGAAATGCAGTGTCTGCCGTCCCATCTCCTTGGTCAGGTCCGCCACCAAATTGTGCGTGATCGCCGATGCGAAACCGTCGCCGTCGGCCCAGTTCGAAAGCGTCGCAAAGCCCGTGGTCACGGCGCGCGGGACGGTCACGTTGGTCGGATTCACCAGCTTCACCAACGACGGCGAAAAGCCCATCGCTGCCAAATCCGCCCCTTTCGTCGAGCGCTCCTCCGGGAAAATCGCCGCAATCAGTCCGTAGCGCACGTTCAACACCAGGGAAGGGCTGAGAATACTCACATAGTCCAGCGCGATGCCCTTGTTGAACTGGTGGAACAACTCCTTCGTCGCCGGCACTCCCAGCAGATCCTTGGGGATCGTGTACCCGAAGTGGTTGATCCTCGCAAACACGCGGTTATTCTGGTTGAACGCATGGTCGAACCGCGCCAGGTGTGAGTCGTACCGCTGTACACGCACATCGGGGAAATAGTAGTTGTTCTGTCCGTTGACGGTACCCTGCTGGCTGGGCAGCGGATAAAGTGCCGCCAAGTTGAGCCCGACCGTGCTCAGAAGGCTCTTCGGCAGGATGTTTCCCGCAAACGGCGTCCGCTGGTACCTGCCGCCCGCAATGGCCACGGTCGAAAACGGGTTGTAAATCTGGTAGCTCGTCCCCAGCGCCAGCAGCGCCGAGAAATCGCCCGTCCTCTCACCCGCTGTAGGAACCGTGCTCGTCTGGTTCGAGGTCGACGGCTGGCCGAACCGGTTCTCCTCCCACGAATAGAAGAAGAACGTCTTGTTCCGGCCATCATAAAAGTGGGGGATGAATACCGGTCCGCCAATGTTTGCGCCAAACCGGTGGTCCTGGTAGACCGATTTCTTCAACCCCGCCTTGTTGTCAAAGAAGTTGGTGGAGTCGAACGCGCTGTTGCGACCCCAGTAATAGGTCTCCCCATGCACGGCATTGCCACCGCTTTTGGTGCCGACATTGATCACCGGTCCCAGTACGTGTCCCACGCTTGCGTCATACGGGTTGGCCTGCAGCTTGAAATCCTGAATCGACCCCGACGGCGGAATGAACGCCACCCGCGCGTACCCCTTGCCGCGGTCGTTGGTGGTATCGCTCACACCGTCGATGTTGTACTGCGTCTGGTCGTTGCCGCTGCCGTTCACTGTATTGCTGGAAGTCGCGTCCGGCGACGACAGCTTCATGATCCGCAACGTAGTCGTATTCGCCACGCCCGGACTCAGCCGTTCCAATTCCAGCGGATTTCCCCCGCGCTGCGGCAGTTCCGATAGCCGCCGAACATCGATCACGTCGCCAACCGAGCTGCCAGCCGTGTCCAGCAACGGCGTCGCGCCCTTCACGTCGATGGTTTCCGATACGTTGCCCACTTCCAGCCGAATCCGCAGATCCAGATTGTCGGCCACGCGCAGCTCAATCTGGTTTTGGACATACGTCTTGAACCCGGCCATCTCCGCCGTCACCTTGTAGGTGCCAGGAAGCAGGAAAGGAATCCGGAACGTGCCGGCGTCGTTGCTGGAACTGGTGGCGACCACGCCAGTCTCTTGGTTGGTGGCGGTGACCTTGGCGGAGGCGATGGCGGCATCCTGGGCATCTGCAACCCGCCCTCCAATGGTGCCGCGCGCGTCCTGCGCCTGCAGAACGGATGGGAGGGAAATCAATAGAAGAAGCTGTGCGACTGGGATACGTTTTGGGGCGAACATTGCCGGACCTCCTGAGCGAGAAACTACTGGTATCAGCGTAGACCCTGGCGACGCCGGTGTCGAGCCCCAAGGCGGCAAGCCTTTTGTCCCAAACGGAAATATGTACAATTGGTTGATGCCGATCCTTCCCGTCGACGTTCTCTGGATCGCCCGTTACGACTACCGTCCTGGCTGGAGTCTCCCGCTCCACAGCCACGACTATCTCCAGATGATTCTCTTCCTCGACGGGACCGGCTCCTTCACCATCGCGGATCAGACTTTTCCCCTCCACGGCGGCGAACTCTTCCTTATCCAGTCCGGTGAAACCCACGGTCTGCGCGCCGCCTCGCTCGTCCGCACCCTCGACGTGAAGTTTCGCGTTGAGCCCGGCGAACTGTCCCAATTGCTTGCCAATGCCGCCCGAATGCTGGAGTGGCACGAGCCCTCCCTTGCCGCCCGCCTCGAACGCATCCGCACGGAGGGAGAACTGAAGCCACCCCATTACCGCGAACTCTGCAGCATCCTCCTCACGGAAATCCTCTACCTCTATATAAGGCAGGACCTGCGCACCGAACTTTCCGACGAGGCATCCCTCGACGCCGTCCTCCCAAGGGACCAACTGCTGGAACGGGCCGTGGCGTGCGTCCGCTCCAAGTATCAAACGCAGCTGACCGTGCGCGACATCGCCAGTGCCGCTGGATGCACCGACCGCACCCTCCGCCTGCACTTCCAGAACGTAATCCAGATGCGCCCCCTCGCCTACCTCCAGCGGCACCGGATCACGCAGGCAAAACTCCTGATCCAGCATTCCGACTATTCGCTCAAGGAGATTGCCGAACAGGTCGGATTCCAGACGGTCCACCATTTCACCCGTCTGTTCACGGCCATGGAAGGCCGCAGCCCAGCCGTCTGGAGGCGCGAATATCTGGAAGGAATCCGCAAGGACGTCTACATCAACCCCACCTTCGAAAACCGGATATTCACTGTCGAAGACGGTCGCGAATAGGGCTAAAATAGGGGCATGCCGACCTTGACTGTGGAACTGACCGATGAACTCTACGGGTTTGTGATGGGCCGGGAGGGTACCACCCCGGATGAAACGATCGGCGCGGCCCTGCGCTACATGGAGTTCGAGGAACGATTCACTTGTCGAACTGAACCCGAAACTGAGGAAGAGATTGCACTGCTTCGCGCGTTGATCGACGAGGGCGACGCTAGCGGGACTGTGGAAGGAAATGTTTTCGAGCAAATTAGTGCCGAACTGGGCCTCCCGTACAGGCGGCTGTGACGGTGCGGCTCGCGCGGTTTTCGCCCACCGCCAAGGATGACCTTCGTGGCATCGTTTCCTACTCCGTGTGGATGTGGGGGGTGGACCAAGCTGCCCGATACAGGGACGACTTGGAAAGATTTTGCGATCTTGTCTCTACCCAGCCGACGATGGGACGGTTGCGCGAACAGTTGGGCCTTGGTGTCCACCGGATCGAGTGGAACCGTCACGTGATCTATTACCGCCCCCTGCGAAAGGGCATTCGAGTCCTGCGCATACTCCATGACAGAATGTTGCCGAGTCGCCGAGACTTGAAAGGTTAGGAAGGTACTCAGATGGATCTCGTTAGTCGTCGCCAATTCTGCACCGCCACCGCTCAGCAACCATCGCCGCCACAACCACTGCAACCGCACAGCAGCCCCGGTCCCGCCCCAACATCGTCTTCGTCCTCACCGATGACCAGGGCTATGGCGACATCGCCATCCTTGGCAACCCCGTCATCAAAACGCCGAATCTGGACCACCTCCACTCCCAAAGCGTCCGTTTCACCGATTTCCACGTAAGCCCCACCTGCGCGCCC
>CAITMP010000341.1 GCA_903893525.1 uncultured Acidobacteriia bacterium
AAGCGCGGCCTCGTCCGCACCCATGGCCTTGGGGCCGCGCTTCTGGGGAGCCAGCGCAGCCTCGATGCCGGCTTCGCGCTCCCTCCGCCAGGTGGCAAGAAGGGAGGAGTACAACCCCTCGCGGCGCAGCAGGGCGCCGATGGCCCCCGGCTCCTTCGCGGCGTCGGCCTGCGCCAGAATCCGGCGCTTGTATTCCGCCGTGAACCGCCGGCGCTTGGCGCGCGCCACCACTTCAGGATCGGGACGTGGAGCCGGGGACCCGTCCAAGTCGTGCACCACGGCGTTGCATGTTCCCGTACCAGCCGGAACCGGGACCGGGCTGGTAAAACTGTTTGTAGCCATTGTCAGGCTTGCCTTTCCCGCCCTGCACTTTAATTTTTGTCACACAGGCTGACTCAGCGAGCTTGACACAGAGGGGTCGTCTCTCGCAACCGCGCCAGCGACCGGCTCATCGCAGAGGGACTAAGCTTCAACTGCCTGGCGGCACCCGCGACGCTTCCTGCCGCGAGCACCGCGTCAAGGGTTACCAGTAAGTTGAAATCCGGGATGGACATAGATTGAGTCTATTGCAGCTTGTGATTGATGTGGCGTCGGAAGCACGCATTCACTGCAATCGGTGCGTCTTCCCCCACATCGAATACCTGCGTAAGGTTCTTGTAGGAGGTTCTGTCAGCCGCGAAGGACAGGATTTTCAACCAGGGAATGCGGAAACGCATGTTGAAATTTAGGAAACGTCGCAAGCGGACGGGCCGCGCGGGACGCGGCTCCAGGTGCGGGAGGAACTTGCTTCGCGGCCACACACCGGGTCGCGCTCCACCACCCTTCGCCTTGTACATGGCAAAAAGGCCACCGAGCGCGCGGTCACCCCCCACTCTAACTTCGTCCGGAACCCGGACTGGCACAATCCGCTCCACCCGTTCCATCACATCCGGGTCCGCCGCCGCCGTCTTCAAATCGAAATCCCCTGCAAGCGCATCCAGAACTCCGGCGTGCTCCCGAACAGCCTCGACACTTTCAGGCACATCACCGGCGAAAGGCCCTTCCGCCCGCCCAAAATCTCATGCACCATTTGCCGCGAAACCCCGAGCGCCCTCGCCATCCCAGCAGCCGTCAGCCCGACCTCAGGCCGGACATCCTCACGGATCATCTCGCCCGGGTGAACCGGCGGCAATGCATTCAATCGCTCCATCGCCATACTCCTGTCTTCACTAATGGTAGTCCTCAAAATCCACATCGACCGTGCTTTCGCCCGAACACCCAAACGTGACCCGATAGTTCCCCGTCACCCGCACCGACCATCTCCTTGGGCTCCCGTGCAATCAATGGAATCGGTATCCCGCAACGTCCAGTTCCTCTGGTCGGATCGCCATCTCCAGCGCCTGCAGAATGCGAACGCCTTTGCCGACATACTCTGGACCAATCCTTCTGGTTCTGCCCGTCAGGAAAAGCTCTTCGAGACCCCGGTTCCGAAAGCTGCCGACAACGCTTCTACTGTAAGCTAGCCTCGCATTGGCGTCAAGCATTCCGTTGACGGGCTCGTTGCTAATGCTCGTTCTCCCTCAGCTTGACAAGGTAGATTTCCTTGACAGGGCTACCTTCCAGCACTCGCGGCACGGTGCGGACTACCGCCTACGGCTGGGATTCGGTGCCCTCGACGATAGCCCCGGCAGTCTCCGCCCGTTGCCCAAGAGAACACCCACACCTGCCAAGCCGTCTTCATGGTTGACGCCATCGCTGCTTTCCTGCAGGAATGTCCCACAGTACCCCCTCGCGCCATGCGCCACAAGATCGTGGCCGTCCTCAATCGACGCTTGGCGGTCCACAAGTACTCCCGCCTCGTCCCCCTCGAAGAGATCGAGAGGAACGAATTCAACCTCAACATCCGCGCTACAGCGACAAATATATCGTCTTAATACGGCTCACAGCCCCCTGATGTAAGCGCGCAAACGCTCCGTCGTCTTGCCCCAAGCGTCATGGTACACCCTGCGGAGCTCGAACAAGCGTGCCGTGAAAACGTCACGATCTTCACTGCTTAGGACTTTCCCAACATTGTCATCCAAGGCCGCAAACTTGGCGTCAAACTGCTGCAACTGGATCGTTTGCCCATGTACAACCTCGTTGACTAACTGCAGGAGTGCCTCAATCTCCACTCTCTGGTTCTCATGATTGAGCCTGCTTTGCGTGAGAGTGTTGTTGGATACCCCCCACGAAGTCGCGGAAGCCCGCTGGGCCCGTCCGAGGGCCCGAGCCTCAACGAGAGCAGTGTCGCGTGCTTCCTCATATTCACCCTCGGGCGTGATAGCCTTTAGGGTCACGACGAGAGTGTCCAGTAGGATCAGAAAGATCGCGAGAAATATGTGCACCGCCTTGATTTCGGGGTGCTTTGATTCCACTGCTGCCAGCGCGCGAGTGCGGGCCGAGTAGTCTGTCGGCTGGCTTTCGCGTTCGATCTGCTCAACCAAGCGGCGCGCGTACTCGCTGGCCTTTTCGATACCGTCCCCGTCTACCGTGTCCCGACGTTTGTTCATCTCCTTTTTGATGTCAGCGATTTCGCCATCGAGTTTCTCGCGCTCCCGCAAATAGCTCTGACATTTGGCCTTGCAGCCTTCCTCGCCGGATGCGACGCCACATGTATTCCCATCCGTGTCACGCGCGAAGGTGCCGGGCGCCTCACCCGCCTGCTCCATTGAGACGAGCACACTGGTGCAGTCCCTCAACTTCTGCTTTCGGTCAAGTTCGGCGGGAAGTTGGCCAAGCGCGCTGGCGCGCGCTTGGTTCAGACTCTCTTGCGCCTGCGTTTTAATCTTCTCGCCCACTTCGTAAGCTTCCCGCCTCCGCGTGCGTCCCTGGTCGGCCATCTCCTGATCGATGGGTCCTTGGAACAGGAGAAGCGTTACAGGATGCGACAACCCGTAGCCGATGACACCGGCCAACAGGAGCCGAACCGCGAAGCCCACCCAGAAATGGTAAACCGAACGCAGAGTCGATTTGTGCATCGTCATCGACAGGAAACGTTCGATCCAGAGCACAAAGGCCGCCCACACAGTGCCGGTAGCGATGGCGGCGGGCACGTTCGGAACGAATGTGTACACGCCATAACCCATCGCAATGAATCCGACGGTCGGTGGGAACAATACCAAGCCGCCGTAGCCCTCGAAGCGCAGTACCTCCGATTCGGGGAGACGCGTGCACTTCGCGAGCAGCTGGCGATCAACACCGGACAACCACAGCAGTAGGCGAGACATGGTTAGTCCTTTGTGGCGACCTTCGCCTTGAGCGCGTCGCTGAATCCTTCCCTCAGTCCTCCGACCCACTCGAGGTAGGCCTCTAGGTCTCGATTTGCGGCCTTCATGGCACGATCGTAGAGCTCTGGTAGCCTCTTGTACTGCTCCAGACCGTCGACGTGACTCATGTGTCGGCTGTAGTAGGCATCCTTGCTGGCGTTCACGGTATGGGTAAGTTCGTCGATCTTCTGCGTTGCAAAGACAGCGAGTTTTGCCCTCAGATCCATGCCGACCGTCGCGATCAGCGCGTCGCCGCTCCTACGCGCGATGTCCATCTGGACGTTGACGTACGCATCGAGGAAACCCTTTTTCGTTGCATATGCCCAACGGACTCGATCGAGTGTCACCTTCTGATGTTCACTTTCGATTGCATCCGGGAACAAACGTTTCCAGAGAGTCGGGTTGCGATTCATCCTTTCAACCGTCATCTCCAGAACAGCGTCGTTCTCGTTGGAGATGTATTTCCTCATCCCATTGGAGATCTCAATCAGGTCCTTCGTCGGGTTGTCGCCCGCCGGCACCATCTGTTGTGTCGTCAAACTCTTGTCTCCTTTCCAAACCACTCCAGCGAGCTTACAGTGTTGGTGACAGCAGTGTCAACAGTTTTCGCAACTGTTTGCAAAAAAATTTTGCGGTGTGCTGGTGAATTGCGTGCTACACTGTCGCTTGAGGCCAAACCTGTGAGCGTTCACGATTTGTTGCAGGCGCTGGAGGACTGTTCTGAGGCATCCGATAGCGAGTCGAAAGCTAGGCGGAAAGCTCTCTGGACCAAGCTTTTGCCGCACCTCGGGAACAAGCAGCCCACAGATCTAGTGGGCGAACTGGCCCACGATCTCGGCGTTCAGCCAATTACCGTGCGTAGATGGATAAACGGTGAGTATGCGCCGCGCCCGACATTGTTGAAGCAGCTTCGGAATCGGTTTGGCGTCACTGTTCCGCTGCCGGAAGCCGCAACGAGCCAGAGTGACGAACCCGATCAACCAGTGGGGTTCGGCGGATCCTACGCCGCTCTAAGGACGATTGATCACTTTTTCTTCTGCCTCGAACATGCAAAGAGCTGCTTCGTGTTTAAGGGGTTGCTGGGCTTCCACGCGGGCCGGTCCGACCAGACTCGACGGCAGCTCGTGAGAGTGCTGACGAAAAACAAAGACCTGAATATTTATTATGTTTTTCCGAGCGAATCTCGGGCTGAAGCGACTTTTGGACGGTTCCTACAGAGCGATGAACTGTCAGATCCAAGCATCGCCTCGCGAATCCGGAAGGTACAGATTCGTCCCGAAGATGACACTCTGGGTTTGGATCGTTCATTCGCTAGCCCTTTTGTTGTCATCTACGGAAGTAGCGCGAGGAGATCCTTTAGGCGACCGCTGGATATTTGGTACGAACTGCCCGTTGAAGCTTTGGATGAAAAGAGCGCAGTCGTTGATCGTGATCAGCGGGCGTTCGTGTTCGTCCAGCTGCCGATTGAGGATGCAAAAGACCTATGGGAGAAGTTGAATTGTTGCCTTGAGGCCGCATCCGTCGCTCAGGCGGATCGTGACTTCGCACTCTTAGCCTGAGATCGCCACCGCTTGCTGCGCACCATGCAGTCATTTCTTCGTCCCGATCCACAACAGGCTCGAACATACTTATGAACGCCGAACCCCAGTTTAAGCCAGCGAAACAGCCAGTGCTTTCGAGGATATCGTGGCTGCCCGTCGTAGCCATGGGTGCCATGTCCGTGATCAGTTATTTAGACAGGACTACACTGGCAATTCTCGCTCCCACCATTCTCAGAGAGGTGCACCTGTCATCCGAACAGTATGGCTGGATTGTCTCGGCGTTCTCGGTCGCGTACATGGCCGGCAACTTGTTCTGGGGTTATCTGATTGACCGCTTCGGCATCAGGGCCACAGTGTTCGTGGCGGTGCTGCTTTGGACAATCGCATCCGCCTCTCACGCGAGTGTGGCAACCTTTCTTGGTTTCGCCGTCGCAAGAGTCCTGCTCGGCTTCGGTGAAGGGGCAACCTTTCCGGGCGGTCTTCGGACGGTACACGAGACACTCCCTGAGGAATCGCGCGGAACCGGGATTTCGATAGCCTATGCAGGTGCCTCTGCTGGCGCAATCATCACGCCGTTGATCGTCACGCCGATAGCGCTGAGATTCGGATGGCGAGCAGCGTTCATCTTTACTGGTGTTATTGGCGTGGCGTGGCTCCTATGGTGGTCAAAAATCGCTTGTCGTCTCGGTTCGGGCAGGACGCGAAGGATCACTGATGAGGCTGGGGACAGGCGTGCTTCCGAAGTTTTCGATTCTCGAATCTTGGCCTTCGTTTCGCTCTATGCCTTTGGCGCTTTGCCGCTCGCTTTCGGCACCTACGCAGCGCCGTTGTATTTGTCCAAAGCTCTAGGCCTGTCTCAGGCGCTCATTGGGAAGCTAGTTTGGTTACCTCCGCTTGGGTGGGAGGTCGGGTATGTTTTGGCGGGTCAATTATTCGATCGCCGCTTAAAGACCGTTAATGGTATTTCGAGCATTTGGATTAAACTCGTAGCTCTCAGCTTCTTGCTGCTCGGCTTGCCTCTCGCATTCACTTCGAGAGCTCCATCCTTGAGTTGGGCTCTTCTGATGATTACTCTTCCAATGATCACCACTGGAGGCTTGGTGATCATAGCACTACGCTATGGCACCCTAACGTTCCCGGGTCGCCCTGGATTGATTGCGGGCGTAGGGGCCGCGAGTTGGAGTAGTGTTGTGGCATTGGTCATGCCCCTAATTGGGAGATATTTTGATCAAAACCAATACTCCAGTGCGTTTCAACTAGTGGCAGCGTTCCCAATAGCCGGCTTCATCGGGTGGCTCCTACTTGGATTTGGAATGCAAAAGAACAGGCCAAGCGGCTGATCGGTATTTGCCAACCGCTTGGCTAAGGTCCTATTCGCTTTGTGATGGGCCCGGTCTTGGCCGGGGGCTCGGGATGCGCCTCACGTGTTGCCCTTTCCTCGCGCCACGAAATCTGGTCTCACGCAGGCGTGGCACCGGTTCCTCTGCAGCACTTACCTGATTGCCGGGCGTGTGCAGAGTTTTGTGTAAACGCGGTTCATGATTCATGGAAGGGGTTTGCCTTAGGTTCGGCCAACCGCTTCGATCCGGTCACCCCAGCGG
>CAITMP010000342.1 GCA_903893525.1 uncultured Acidobacteriia bacterium
CGCCCGCGATTACCGGAATGTTGGGACGGACATTGCCCTTGTTGTCCCGCGTCACGAACGTCCACTTGAAGGCGTGCCCGAGGCGCGGGACGAAGCCCTTGCATTCGCACCGGAAGTAGCGCGGGTCGGTGCCCAGCACTGCTGCTCCCGCCTCGTGGATGAAAATTTGAGTGGAAAAGCGGCCAAAGTTCGACGCCACCCGCTTGCCGTAGCCGGAGCCGGTCTTGCCCCATTCCGGCGGATCGTTTCCGAACTGGCTGCCGATCGCCGAGCCGGCCGACGCGAAGTAGAGCCCCGGGGAGGCAAAACTCTCCTGCCAGTAGCGGTCCATGCGCTCCTTGCCGGTCATGGGTTGCCATGCGGGAGTGACAGCCGTCGGCTGGGACGTCTGTCCTTGGCACGCAGCCGCAAACGCGATCATCGCGAACGCCAAGTTCCGTCTCATTTTGCCACCTTTTCCAGTACCGTCTTCAGATCCGCAATTTTCTCTGGACTTGACAGTCCGTCCGCTCGCCACAGGACCGCTCCGGCCTTGTCCAGGAGCATCGCGTAGACGGTCTTTTCCGATTCAATCCGCAGTGCATCCTTGAACGGCTTCTTGTCGAGGAAAAGGGTGATGGTCCGGTCCCTCTGGCCCTTGTCCTTGATGCCGCTGCGCATACCGGTATCGATAAACCAGCGCGTCATCCCGTTCAGCTTGGCAATCGTGGGCAGTTCGTAGTACTTGACCTTCGGGAATGTCTCCAGCGTTTTCGGCAGAACAGCGAGCCAAGTATCCAAATCCTTCTGCTGGTCCCGCTCGAATGCAATGAGAACCACGTTGAAGTCACCCTCAAACGCTCCGGGCATGGCAAAGGATTTGCCGCTGAGATTGTTGGCCGTTACCTTCGGGAAGACTGCGGATGGTGGAGTTTGCGCGGTCATGGCGTATGCGACCGTCAAGGCTGCTGCGAGTAGACGTCGGGTCATCACCACTTGGATGCGGTAGACTCCCGGCGGCTCCAGAATTTCAGCTATTTCCCTGTGTCGATGCCGTACTTCTTCAACTCTTCCAGATAGTAGCGCTTCTGGAGGATGTCCCACTCCTCGCTGCCCTCGGGAATGTCGCGCTTCATCGACCGCACCTTGTCGCGTGCAGCCTTGTCGGCCTTGTCTTCCAGCTGCAGGATGCTCGTGAACGCCTTCACAATCTCCAGCCGGACATCATTCGCGTCGCGCTTGATGCGGACGTCGCGGGATTTGCGCAATTCCACCACCAGCTTGTGGGAAATATCCGTGATCTTGTCGCGGGAGAGCTTCATCCCGTCGTTGGCCTCGCGGCCCGACGCCCGGACGATCTTCCGCTGCGTGATCATCGTGCTCTTGATCTTGCGGAACATGTCCTGGTAGCTGACACCTTCACGCTTCATGTAGTCGCTGTACTGGTCGAGAAGCTCGCGCACCTCGTCGTTCAGCTTGTCCTCGGCGTCCATTTCCGCCGTCACGAGGTTGATGACAATGTCTGCGACGCGCTCGGGAACCGCAGTTTCAATCGTGCCGGGAATCAACCGCCGTGCGATCTGGCGGGAGAGGTAGGTGACGAATTCGCGGGGTAGAAGCATCCTTGTATGTGGTTCGGACTGTCTTGGGCCAGTGTATCATCTAGTGTTGCCGCGTCACTTCAACTCCAGCCCAGCCAACACGGAGCGCACCTCCTGGCTTCCCGCTTTTTCCATGCTGCTGGTTTCGCTGATCAGCTATATCGACCGCAATACGCTCGCGATTCTGGCCCCGCGAATCCTGTCGGAGAACCACCTGACCGCCCAGCAGTACGGCGTGATCATCTCGTGTTTCTCGATCGCCTATATGGTGGGCAATCCGGCCTGGGGGTTGATTTTGGACCGCGTCGGACTGCGGCGCGGCATGGCGGTCGCCGTCGGAATCTGGAGCATGGCTGCGGCAGCCCATGCGTGGGCGGGCGGTTTCTTGAGTTTCTGCGTCGCCCGTGCCGTGCTTGGGGCTGGCGAGGGGGCGACCTTCCCAGGCGGATTGCGCACGGTCACCCAGACACTGCCGGTATCGAAGCGGGGAAGGGGACTGGCAATCGCCTACAGCGGCGGATCCCTCGGCGCGATGGTTACGCCGTTGATCGTCACGCCGCTGGCATTGCGCTTCGGCTGGCAGGGTGCGTTCATTGCCACGGCGTCGTTTGGCTTCCTTTGGCTGGCCCTCTGGTTTTTGGTTGGTCGCCATGTGGATTCCGCAGTGGTCGCTCCGGCTGTCAAGTCCGCGGGCGGGCCAACTTGGAGGCATCCCGCCATCTGGGCCTACGTCGCTGCGTATTCCCTCGGGGCCGCACCACTGGGGATGATCCTCTACTACGCATCCCTGTATTTAAGAGCCCGGTTCCACTATGATCAGGCAATGCTCGGCAAAGTGCTCTGGATTCCCCCGCTTGGCTGGGAACTGAGTTACTTCTTCTGGGGTTTCGTTATCGACCGCGCTGGGCCAAGATTCCGCGAAATGCTGCTTGCCTGCACCCTGCTGAGCCTGCCCTTCGCGTTCATGAATTCTCTGCCCACAGGCCCACTCGTCCTGGCCGGTATGTTCATCGCCATGTTCGCCATGGCTGGATTCCTGGTGCTTTCGGTCGCATGGGTTACACGCGTATTCCCGCCGGACCACGCCGGGCTTCTATCCGGGATTGGTGCGGGCTCATGGAGCGCCGTCGTGGCCGTGACCAGCCCGGGCTTCGGCCTGCTGTTCGACCAGGCAAACTACGCGACTGCTTTCCAGCTTGCGGCGCTCTTCCCGATCGCGGGATACGCGATCTGGTGGGTACTGCAGCGCCGGTGCCGGTTCCTGTAGACTTGGTTCGGCACCCGCGCTGGAGCTGAATACTATCGGTCCTTGGGCAAACAGCTATCAATAAAATCCGCGAAGTCGTGCTTCAGCTTTACGTGGGAATCGCTGTCGATATACAGCATGTGCCCGGCCTGGTAGTAGTCCCAGCGGATGTTCTTGTGCTGCTGCGGGCTCAGGCCCATGTGGTTGAACGTGTATTGCGCCGCGAAATATGGCGTCGCCAAATCGTAGTAGCCCGCCGCCACCATCACCTTCATGTAGGGATTCTTCACCATCGCGGTGCGCAGCATTGCGGTCGTGTCGCCGAACCCGTTCTGGACCCCGTAATCCCACGGCTGGATGCCGCCCGACGGGTAGTAGTACATGTCTGTCTTGTAGTTCAGCTCGTTGCGGACATAATTGGTGAACATGGCCGTGAACGGCGGGGTGATCAGCGTGCTCGACGGGTCGTAATCGCTGGTCTCGTTGGTGTTCAATGCCGAGGGGCCCGTAAGCCGGCCGTCGTAGCGTCCGATGGTTTCGTGGCGGTCCCGCAGCAATTGCCGGGTGAAGTGGGCCACATCCCAGCGCAGGTTGGTTTCGTCGATGTACCTCGCCTCCAAGCCGGAGTAGCGGGCAATCTTGTCGATCACGGTCTTGCGCTCGGCGGCACCCAGGTCGTCACCCTTGGCCAGGGCCGCTGCGTAGTCGCCCATGGCGAAGGCCTCGGCCTCCTTCAAGACCGTCTTCAGGTCCTTCTTTTGCAGGTCCGCCGGAAGCTTCTTCTGGTACCAGGCGTCGGCAGTGTACGTGGGGAATTCCAGCTGGTAGACCAGATCGTCGCTCCGGCTCCAGATTGTCTCCAAGTTCAAAGTGGTGCCGATCAGCACGATGCCGTTGAACGCAATGCCGCGGTCGATCAGATATCCGCCCAAGCCCGCTGCGCGGAACGTGCCGTAGCTTTCGCCCGCAATGAACAGCGGCGAAACCTGGCGGCTGTTGCGCGCGATGTACATCCGCATGAACTCGCCCACGGACTGGATGTCGCCCTGCACCCCGTTCATGCGCCGCGCGACTTCCACGCTCTTGGCCCGGCTGTACCCGGTGCCCACCGGATCGATGAACACCAGGTCGGTCTTGTCCAGCCAAGTGTTCGGGTTGTCCCGCAACTGGTACGGGGGCGGGGGCATGCTGCCGTTCGGCATCAATTTCGGGCTGCGGGGGCCCATGCCCCCCATGTGGACCCAGAGCGATGCCGATCCCGGACCGCCGTTGAAGCAGAAAGTCACCGGCCGCTTGGACGGGTCCGTCACTCCGTCCAGTGTGTATGCCATGTAAAAGATGTGCGCCTCGGCCTCGCCCGCCGCGTCCTTCAGCGGCATCTGCGCCACGGTGGCGGTGTAATTCAGGGTCTTGCCGTCCACGTTGATGGAATGGTGCGTCACAACGGGCGTTTCATCCACCTCGCCCCCGATTGCCGGACCAGGGCCGGAAACCCCGCCTCCACGGCCCGCGCGTCCGCCGGGAGCGGCCGCTGGAGCGGCCGGCGCTGCCGTGGCTGGAACCGTTGCTCCGGGAGTCTGGGCACCACGGCCGGTGCCTTGGGCCATCAGTTGTGGGACCAATAGGATGGCGAGAAGGATAGCGATCATCTTGTGGCAATTTTCGCACAACTTCGCGTCCGCGTGGACTGGCAGTCTACGGGATATCATGAAGATCAGAACCATCCATGCCGGGAACCTTCGGGAAACTACCCCTCGCCGCCGCCACTTTAGCGTTGACCGCGCTCGCCTTTGCAGCTGCCCCCGTGGTCGGGCCCAAGGAAACCTACACGGCTGCCGAGCGCCGCCACTGGGCTTTCCAGCCGCGCTCCAAGCCAGTCATCCCAACTTTCCAATCGGAATCCGCCCGAGCCTGGGTCGCCAATCCGATTGACGCCTTCGTCCTTTCCCGCCTTCAAAAGGAAGGGCTCAAGCCCGCCCCAAAAGCCTCCCGCCGGACCCTGATCCGCCGCGTGTACTTCGACCTCACCGGTCTTCCTCCCTCCCCCGCCGAAGTGGAACAGTTCGTGGCCGACCCCGACCCCCATGCCTGGGAAAAGCTTGTCGACCGCCTCCTGGCCTCCCCCGAGTACGGCGAGCGTGCCGCCTCCCACTGGTTCGACACCGTCCGCTACGCCGAAAGCGACGGCTTCGAGTACGATACCCACCGGTCCGACATGTGGCGCTACCGCGACTACGTCATCCGTTCCTTCCAGACCGACAAACCCTACGACGTTTTTCTGCGCGAACAATTGGCGGGCGACGAGTTGGCCGGAAAGGTCGCAACTCCGCAGGCCGACGAGCTCATGATCGCCAGCGGCTTCCACCGCCTCGGCCCTTTGCGCAAGAACGCCGGAAACCAGGACATCGCCTACAACCGCAACGAAGTCCTGATCGAAATGACCAACGTCATCGGCAGCGCCTTCCTTGGGATGACCATAGGCTGTGCCCGTTGCCACGACCACAAGTTCGACCCCATCCGCCAGAAGGACTACTACCGGATGCAGGCCTTCTTCGCCCCCACCCAGCAGGTCGACGTACCCCTCTACACCGACAAGGAGGAGGCCGAGTGGAAGAAGAAAAATGGTGCGGTTGAGGCAGAGATGGCCCGGTTGCGGAAGTCGCTCCCTCGCGATGATGGCCCGGCGCGCCAGGCCATCGAGCTGCAGTTGATCGAAAAGGAAAAGGAACTCCCGCAGCCTCTGCCCCTTTTGAGCACGGTTGCCAATGATCCCAAGCAGTTCATGGCGGTGCACGTGTTGACCCGGGGAAACTCGGCCGCTCCACTGGACAAGGTGGCCGCCCGTGTTCCCGGCGTCCTGCTGCCCGACGGTGCTCCCGAATTGGACGACGACGATCCCCAGCCGCGCACCACGCTTGCGAACTGGATCACCGATCCGTCCAACCCGCTGCCATCGCGCGTGATGGTCAACCGTATCTGGCAATCGCATTTCGGTACCGGCATTGTTGCCACGCCCAATGATTTCGGTCGCATGGGCGCGCGCCCCTCGCATCCCGAATTGCTGGATTGGCTGGCGAACAAGTTCGTGGACGGACGGTTCCGCATCAAGGCCATGCACCGGATGATCCTGCTGAGCAACACCTACCAGCAGTCGTACATCCCCGCCTCCACCGTCGCCTCCGAAAAGGATCCGGAAAACAAGTACCTCTGGCGCTTCCCCCGCCGCCGCCTGGAAGCGGAGGAAATCCGGGATTCGATCCTCGCCGTTGCAGGTCGGCTGAATTTGCAAAAGGGCGGGCCGTCCGTGATTGTTCCTGTCGAGCCGGAACTGCTGCGGTTGGCCTACAAGCCGTCCCAGTGGGCCGTGAATCCCGACGAAGGCCAGTTCGCCCGCCGCAGCATCTATCTGTATGAGAAGCGCAACCTGCGATTGCCTTTCCTGGAGGTCTTCGACCTGCCGGACCGGCTCCTGAGCTGCGCCCGCCGCGAATCCAGCACCCACGCCCCGCAGGCGCTGGAACTGATGAACGGCACGCTGACGCGTGGCATGTCCTTGGAATTTGCCCGCCGTTTGGACAAGGAAGCGGGTGGATCCATCGAAAAGCAGGTGGATTTGGCCTACCGTCTCGCCACCGCACGGCCCCCATTGGCCGCCGAAAAATCAGCCGCCGTGGCATTCCTCAAGGAGAATCCACTCAGCGAATTCACATTGGCGATGTTCCTCGTCAACGATTTCCTCTACGTGAACTGAAATGGACCTCCACTCCAAGCCGACCCGCAACCGCCGCGAATTCATCACCGACGCCTTCAACGGCTTCGGCTCCGTGGCTCTCGCCGCAATGTTCGCCAAAGAGGGGCTGGCGGAGGAGCGCGCACGCGCGGCAGCAGCGAATCCCCTCGCGGCCAGAAAGCCCCATTTCCCGGCCAAAGCCAAGTCGGTCATCGTCCTGTTCATGGCGGGCGGGCCCAGCCACTTGGAAACCTTTGACCCCAAGCCGCTCCTGAACAAGCTCGACGGCCAGCCGATGCCCGAAAGTTTCGGTCGTGTTCCGCGCCAGTTCATCAAGGGCGAGCCCCGGCTGATGGGGACCAAGCGCACTTTCAAGCAGCACGGCAAGAGCGGTCTCTGGGTGTCCGACCTGCTCCCCCACACCGCAACCTGCGTCGACGACCTCGCCGTCATCCGGTCCACCAAGTCCGACGCCGTGGTCCACTCCGCAGCGCAGTACCAGTTCTTCACCGGGCGGATCATCCCGGGCTTCCCCAGCATGGGCGCGTGGGCGATGTACGGGCTCGGGTCCGAAAGCGAGTCGCTGCCCGGCTACGTGGTGATTCCCGACCCCTTCGGCACCATAGAGGCGGGCCAGCCGGTCTATTCGAACGCCTTCCTGCCATCCGTCTACCAAGCCAATATCTTTCGAGCCGGACGCAAGCCGGTGCTGAATCTGGACCTGCCCCAAGGCGTGTCGGAGGCCCAGCGGGCGAGGACCCTCAAGCTGGTGCACGAGTTGGACGCGGCCGGGGTCAAGGCTGGCGACGAGGAATTTTCCGCCCGCCTGAACACCTACGACCTTGCGTTCAAGATGCAGACCGAGGCCCCGGCGGTGTTCGATATTTCCGGCGAGCCCAAGCATGTCCAGGATCTCTACGGCATGGGCGATCCGGTGACCGACGATTTCGGTCGCCGCTGCCTCCTTGCCCGGCGCTTGGTGGAAAAGGGCGTGCGGTTTGTGGTCCTGGTGTCGGGCGGTCCGGCAGTTTCGCAGTGGGACGCGCACGACGACATCGAGGAAAACCACCTCCGCATGGCGGCGAAGACCGACAAACCGATCGCGGGAGATC
>CAITMP010000343.1 GCA_903893525.1 uncultured Acidobacteriia bacterium
CCCACGAAGGATTCCACGGCTGTGCCGATGGAGATGGCTCCGCCTGGCGCAGGGGTGGGATCGATACCAGCGTAGGTCCAACCGGAACCGGTGGACGCCTTCATTGCCGCCGCTTCGACGGCCTTGGCGTGGACCGACAGCGCCTCGGTGAGCGCCTTTTCGGCGGTGCGGGGATCTTGGTTCGAGGCGAAGACGTCCATGACGACATTCGCGGATTCCAGGCCGATCGCGAACTGGCGGGGTCCGGCCGGATGCCAGGCGCCGGGGTAGAAGGGGCCGTAGGGTTTCAACATCGATATGGCACCGAAGTTGAAATTGCCCTGGCCGTGCGGGCTTCGTTCGCCCACGGACTTGATGACACGGGCGGCTTGGCGGACGGCGTTCCAGTAGATGCCGTCGTCGCCGGCCGTGACAAGGTTCGAGACGAGGCGGTTGCCTGGGGTCGAAAGGACGTCAATGAGCAGGTCGACGGGCTCGGTCGGGTCGGTGTCCTTGCGCATGGCTGGACCGATGTTCGGGTTGAAACCCAGTTTGGTGGAAAGGTCGTTGATGTCGCGCAGGAGCTTGAGGGCGTCGGCACGGGAGAGGCCCTTGGTGTATTCGGGAAACGGCTGGGTGGAGATGCGGATTCCGGCGACGTCGTATCCGGCGGCTTTGACGGCTTCGCTGATCTTGCGGAGGAACTGGACGGTTTCGGTGAGCTGTTCGGGGTAGTTTTTGGGGTCAATGGTGACGAAGCCTGTGATGGCCCGGACTTTGGGTTTGGCGGCGGGAGCGGCGGAGAGGACGGCGGCGGGCAAGAGCGCCGACAGGAAGAGGAGTGAGAGGGAGCGGAGGATCGGGGGCATTTGTCCTAGGGTAGCGCTGCGTTTGAGGCATCGGAAAGAGGGTAGGCCGCGGATCGATGATGGCATGAATTGGTCGTGGCGCGGATTCATTACATCAGGGTACTTGACGCCGCCCCCCCCCCGGCGTGCTAAGTTCATTTGGTCGCGACTGAATAGACGCGGAGGGCGGATGACCGAGAACGAGGAATTGAAACGGACCAATAGCATCTTGACAGGCATTTGGTTCTGCGCATTCGTCATAATGTGCATCCAGATCACCAAGTGCTGATCTCAGTAATTCAGCTAACGAGAGGCTACCGCATCCAGAGAGACTACGAAACAGCCTAAACCATCGCCTCAATCAGGAACGGGCCCCTCCGGCCCAGAGCCTCGCGGGCGAGTTTCGCGAATTCCCGGGCGGTGGTAGCCCGGGCGGACTCCATGCCCATGCCCGCAGCCAGCTTCACGAAATCCAAGTCGGGGTGGCTGATATCGATCATCGATTCGGCCAAGCTGCCGAATCCGTTGGCCCCGGTCCGGCGCATTTCGATGTCCAGAATCCGGTAGCGCCGGTTGGCCAGGATCACTATGGTCACATCGAGGTTCTCCCGCACCATCGTCCACAACGATTGCAGGGTGTACATCGCCGATCCATCGGCGTCCAGCGCCAGGACTTTCCGGTCGGGGCAGGCAACAGCCGCGCCGACAGCCAAGGGAAGTCCTTGGCCGATGGAGCCGCCGGTGACCGGCATGGAATCGTGCGGGGCGGCGGAACGGAGGGCGGTCAGGATCGGCACGGCGGACGAAACGCATTCGTCGGAAACCAGCGCGTTTTCGGGAAGCAACGCGGCGACGGTCCGGCCAAGCGCTTCCAGCGTTAAGGGTACGTCGTCGTCGGCAACTTCCAAGTGAGGAATGTCGGGCAAGTTCGAAGGACCGGCACCGCAAAGATCCGCCAATGCCTCCAGCGCCTGCGTCCCGTTGTCCTGCCGCCGGGCAAGGACCGTGGTCAGGCTCGAATCCGGCACCATGTAGCTGGGAATACCAGGGTAGGCGAAGAACGAAACCGGCACCTCCGATTCCACCAGGACCAAGTTCCGCGTGTCCGCAAAGAACGGCAGAGCGCCTTCGGGGAAATAGGGTACAACTCCCGGCTGGAACCGGCCCCGACCGGTCGACATCTTTCCGGCATTGCGCGCGATCCCGAACTTGGCCCCGGTCTTGACGGAGATCCGGTGCGCGGCGTCAAGGGCACGGGGGTTGACCGCAGTTCCGCCAAGCAGGATCATGGTTCCCTGCAATGGCAACAGGTCGGCAACGCGGCGAAGTACTGCTTCGTCCACCGGCGCAGGCGCTTTCAGAACGGCCTGTACGCCCGGCATGCCGCCCTCCGTCCACGAGTGGTCCGCAGGCACGATCAGCGTCGCCACGGAGCCGGGAGGCCCCCAAGCGGCTGCGATAGTTTCGGAAACTCCCAAACCGACGTCGGCTGGCCCCGTGGTGGTGCGCACGTGCGACGAAACCGTGCGCGCGAAGGTAGCGATGTCCGAACTCAGCGGGGCGTCCACACGCAAATGCGGTGTGGCATGTTCACCGACGATGTTCACCACCGCAGACCGGGCCTTGCGCGCATTGTGGAAGTTGGCCAGGCTGTTGCCCAGCCCCGGCCCCAGATGCAGCAGCGTGGAGGCCGGACGGCCGAGCGCACGGGCGTATCCGTCCGCCGCTCCCGAACAAACGCCCTCGAAAAGGCATAAAATTCCGCGCAGACCCGGCACGCGGTCCAGGGCCGCGACGAAGTGCATTTCCGAGGTCCCCGGATTCATGAAACACGTATCTACGCCGTTCAACAACAGCGTCCGCAAAAGACTTTCCGCTCCGGTCACTGCTGGCAGCATACTATGTGGTTGTGAACGAACTGGTAAAGCTGTCCCGTCGGGACGAGATTGCGATTGTCACGATTGACAATCCGCCCGTGAACGCGTTGAGTCCGGGAGTGCCCGAGGGCATCCTGTCATGCATCGAGGAAGCCGCCGCAAACGGGTCCGTGAAGGCGATTGTGGTGATCGGCTCGGGCACCACCTTCATCGCGGGTGCGGACATACGGGAGTTTGGAAAGATTGTCGCTGGCGAGGCTGCCGCGTCGAACCTGCCCGAAATTATCTGCAAGATTGAGGACTGCCCCAAGCCTGTCGTGATGGCCTTGCACGGGACCGCGTTCGGTGGCGGCTTGGAGGTCGCCATGGGCGGCCACTTCCGTGTGATGGCGGCTGACGGCCTTGTGGGGCAACCGGAAGTCAAGATCGGACTCATCCCCGGCGCGGGCGGCACACAACGCCTCCCGAGGCTGGCCGGGATCGAATTGGCGCTCGAAATGTGCGTCTTCGGGGAGCCGATCGGCGCGAAAGCTGCGTTTGAATCCGGCTTGGTGAACCGGATAATCGAGGGCAACCTCCTGGAGGGTGCGATCGCGTTCGCGCGCGAGGCTATCCACAAGCCGATGTCGAAAACCCGCGACCGGCGTGGGAAGTTGAAGGATGTCGATCCCCGGTATTTCTCCGCCGCCATCGATAAGGCCAACGCCACCCGGAGGGGCCAAGTCGCGCCACTGGAAGCCGTGGATGCTGTCGAAGCGTCGATCCGGCTGTTCGATCGCGGTATGGAGATGGAGCGCGAGGCTTTCGTGCGCTGCCTGCACTCGCCGCAGTCCAAGGCCATGATCCACGCGTTCTTCGGCGAGCGCACCGTGGCCAAGATTCCGGACATCGGCAAGGATGTCCAGACCTACAAGATCAAAAAAGCCGCCGTGGTGGGGGCGGGGACCATGGGGGGAGGTATCGCGATGAACTACGCGAATGCCGGAATTCCCGTGATCCTGAAGGAGACGGATCAGAAGGCTCTCGACAAGGGGATCAACACGATCCGGTCGAACTACGCCAACTCCGTGCGCAAGGGTCGCTTCGACTGGGCGGAAATGGAGCGCCGGATGGCCTTCATTACGCCGCAGACCACCTACGACGGGTTTGAGGACGTCGATGTCGTGACGGAAGCCGTGTTCGAGGGCATGGAGCTAAAGAAGCAGGTCTTCGCCGAACTCGACGCCATCGCGAAGCCCACCTGCATTCTGGCCTCGAACACATCGACGCTCGATATCGACGAAATTGCTTCCGCAACGAAACGGCCCGCGATGGTGGTCGGACATCATTTCTTCAGCCCGGCGAATGTGATGCGGCTTCTAGAAGTGGTGCGCGGCAAGGCGACCAGCAAGGAGGTTATCGCGACGTCGATGGCGCTCGGCAAGAAGCTCAAGAAGGTGGCGGTGCTGGCGGGCAATAGCCGGGGCTTTATCGGCAACCGCATGGTGCACGTCTACCTGCGGGAAGCGCAGTTCCTCTTGGAGGAGGGCGCGACGGTGGAGGAAATCAATTCCACGCTGTACGACTTTGGCTTCGCCATGGGGCCGCTGGCCATGACGGATCTGGCCGGAATCGATGTGGGTTGGCGCATCCGCCAGGAATCGAAGCACTTGGAGAAACCGGGTGTGCGGCGTCCGCTGATTGCCGACAAGCTCTACGAGATGGGCCGGTACGGGCAGAAGACGTTCCGAGGGTTTTCGCGATACGACACCCATCGCGTGGCCACCGCCGACCCGGAAATTCCGCACGTTGTGGCGGAAGCGACTGCGGGGATGGGAATCGAACAGCGGAAGATTGATCGGTCAGAGATTCTGGACCGCTGTTTGTATGCCTTGGTGAATGAGGCGGCCAAGTTGCTGGAAGAGGGTGTGGCGCTTCGGGCCGTCGACATCGATATTGTCTACCTGAACGGCTATGCCTTCCCGGCGTGGCGGGGTGGGCCGATGTTCTACGCCGATTCGGTCGGGCTGCCGCAGGTCCTGGCACGCATCGAGGAGTTTGAAAAGCAGCATGGGTCCGACCTGTGGGCTCCGGCACCATTGTTGAAGCGTCTGGCGGAATCCGGGGGCAAGTTCAGCGCATCATGATCCGGGTGCGATTCATCGTCTTTGCCTTTGTCTTGCCATGCGCCCTGTTGGACCATGCGGCAGCTGCGACTCCCACGCCCATGGTGGTCTACCAGGCCAGGGTGGCGTCGATGTCGGGCGATTCAGCGGGTGCGCGCAAGGTTCTGAAGCAGTACCGAGACGCCCTCGGCGTCACGCCGGAGTACATCGAAGGCCTGTCCTGGGTAGCGCGCGGCGAGTTGGGTGCGAACCAGTACGCGGCGGCGGAAGCCACGGCGGGAGAGGTGCGAACGCTGGTTCTCGCCAAGTTGACCGGGCGCAAACTGGACGCCGAGCCGAGCCTGCCGATGGCGTTGGGGGCTTCCATCGAGGTGCAGGCTCAGGCCGCCAAAGCCACCGGTCGTCGCGACCAAGCTGTGGGTTTCCTGCGGGCGGAGGCAGAGAAGTGGCGGGGCACGTCGATTGTGGCCCGCATCCGCAAGAACCTGAACCTGCTGACGCTGGAGGGGAAATCCGCTCCGGCGCTGGAAACGTCGAAGGTGGTGGCGGGTCCGCCGGCCAAGCCCTTGGAGCAACACCGGGGACATCCGGTGCTGCTCTTTTTCTGGGCACATTGGTGTTCGGACTGCAAGAACCAGCTCGCCGTGATCCGGCAGTTGCAGGCCAAGTACGGCCCCAAGGGATTGGAGGTGATCGCGCCCACCCAGCATTACGGCTACGTCGCGGGTGGTGAGGATGCGCCTTTGGACGTGGAGACGCGTTACATCCAAGCCGTCTACCAACAGTTCTACGCCAGTTTGGGCAAGGTGGAAACGCCGCTCAGCGAGAAGAATTTCGAGAGCTACGGGGTTAGTTCCACTCCGACGTTGGCGTTGGTGGATGGACGGGGCGTGGTGCGCATGTACAACCCTGGCAACGTGTCGTATGAGGTTCTGGCGGCGAAGGTCGAGGCGGCGCTGAAAGTGGGCGGACGGTAGGAGTTCATTCAAGCCGAAAGAAACATTATTCCCATTGACATCCCCCCCGCAACTATACTGCCAAGTTAGGAGGAATAGTTCATGTCCGAGGTGGGAACGGTCTTGGCTGTGAGGGCATCGCTGAGCATGGCGGCAGCAGTTGTGCCGGCGCTGATCGCACGGTTCGGCAAGGGCCGCAATCCTTGGCTATGGTGGCTGGCCAGTAGTCTGTTCCACATGTTGTTCGGCGGCATGATCCCCACGGTTATTCCGACAATCGTAGCCCTCACGGTTAGCGATCAGAGTATGGCCAAAGTCGCCGACGAGATCACGAACCTGAACAAGTGCGACGGATGCAGCTCGACTTTCCCGTCGTTCAACTTTCTTCAGAAGGTCGAAGGTCGAAGGTTCTTGTGCCGAAAGTGTCTCGCCGACTCTTAGCCCTGAGCGGAAGGCAAGCGAGGTCCAAAGGCTTGATCGGTTGCCGGAGAGCGGACGACCGCGCGGCGGTGGCAAGGAATAGAGGAACCACTTGGTCAGCCGCTTCCGGCGGTGCAACCCGCAGCGTATTCCTCAAAGGCCCGATTCGATATTCTCCGCCGCTCAACCCACAATTTCCATGCGAGAATCGTAACGTGATCAACGTCAGCATTCAGGAGGCCGAGTGCAACCTGTCCCACTATCTCGACCAAGTCGAACAAGGCGATGTCGTTGTCGTCTATCGCCACAATTTCCCCGTAGCGGAACTCCGCGCCGTCCCCACGCCGTCATCGCGTGGCCCGCGCGTCGGTGGACTCCTCAAGGGATTGGTGCATTGGGAGCCCGGTGCCTTCGCCCCCATGACCGCCGACGAGGTTGCCGAGTTTGACCATGCTCCGCTATTTCCAGGTCCCGACCGGCTGTGAAGCTGCTGCTCGACACCTGCGCATTTCTGTGGTTCCAAGCGGGCTCACCCGAGCTTTCCGACCGAGCTCGATCCCAAATTCTCGATCCCTCCAACGAGGTCTACCTGAGTGCGATTTCTGTTTGGGAGATCGCCCGAAAGTACGCCCAGGCGGTCTAACACTTCCCGAAACTCCATCGACCCTGATCCCGGCGGTTCGCGTCGCCTCCGGGATCACCAGTCTTCCTCTCACGGAACAAGATGCTTTGGAGGCGGAGCGACTACCCATGTGGCACAGGGATCCGTTCGACCGCATGTTGATCGCTCAAGCCAGGGTGCGCGGAATGGTGGTTGTCACGGCGGACCGCATGTTCGAGCGCTATTCCGTTCCCTTGCTGTGGTAGGTGGCCACCCCTCGCCGTATCCGCTCGCGGATACGGGTGCCCATGAGCTTGGGTCTACCAATTCCCTTGGACTACTTGGCCGTCATGATCGGGTAGAACTGTACCCAGGTCAGGTCCGTCTTGGACGCCCCGGCAATGTGGCAACTGGCGCATTCCTCCTTGGACGCTTCCTTGGCAGCGGCGGAATACGGCAGGGCATGGTGTCCAAAGTTGAAAAAGCCCCAGTTTCCCGTCTTCGAGTAGCGCTTGCTGTCTTTCACGGTCACATCCAGGCCGTTGAAGGCACCTTCGAAGAAGCCGCGGCCCGAGGCCTCGTCGGCGGACCCGTCGGGATGGGTGGAATTCCGCAATAGCGCCAATTCCTTCACCAGAATCGTCCCTTCCGGAAACACTCCGGTCTTCTTGTAAGCCGCCAGTTTCGCCGCCTCCACATACACGTTATGGAATTCCGGGAATCCGGCCTTGCCACCGTTCAAGGCGTTGGGAGTGACCGTCGCGCCGATGAATACCCAGTCGCGGTAGTTCTTTGGAATTTCGAGCTTCCCGTCCGACGTGTATGTCGGACCGTTCCCGGCCGCGCTGACGGGAGCCGCCGAAGTGGCCGAGAAGATCACAGCGCTGGTTGCCGCCAGAAGCACACCAGCCAGTATTCTCTTTTGCAATGTCATGTTTTTCGTCTCCGTTCAACTGGGAGACGCTGTGGCCGGCGGATGTCTTACCCCGCGTTTTGCATTCATTCGGATTTCATGGCTTGCACCAGAATCCGCATTTCCTCCAGACAGGCTGGGCAGCGATCCAGATGCTCGGAGACCGGACGAAGGGATTCCGGTATGGCGGTACCGTTCAAATGGTGGTCCGCGAAGGCCGCGAAGAACTCCAAGCAGTCGTCGCACCCCAATTCGTGCGGCAGCACGGACATGGCCATCCCGACAATCCGGTTGAGTTGGGACCAGCGGTCCAATTGTGAATTTGCGTCCATCGTCCTCACCTCCCGCCCAACACTTCCAGAACATGCGCCTCGGACCACCCAGCCCGCAAAATCGCTTGCCGCAGCCTGACCCGCCCGTCGTAAACCACCTTGTAGAGCGCGTTCCGGTTGGTGCCAAGTCGTATGGCGATCTCCTCGGGCGGCACGTCGGCAAGCTCCGCCAGAATCGCGTCCCTCTGGCGCGGCGTCAGGCTGTCGGCAATCGCTGTTCGGACCACCGCCATCAACTGTTCCCGCTCGTAGCCTTGGCTGGCCGGGATCTCGGTGCTGGTGGGCAAGGAGGATCGCCCCGCAGCCGACATTTCGTCCAGGGAAACGTCCTTCCAACGCGCCCTCCGCAGCTCGCTGAGGGCCAGTCTTGTGGCGATGGACATCGCCCACGTGGTGAAACGGCTGTCGCCGCGAAAGGTTTCGAGCCGCTTCAGAATCAGAACCAGCGCCTCCTGGACTGAATCCTGCACGAGAATCGAATCGGGACCGGATTCATGGAACGCCCGCGCCAACCCCGCGACCAAGATGCTCCGTAAATCGGTGAGCGCCTGTTCGCGGAACGGACCCTCACTGCCGAGGTCGTCGACCCACTGACTTTCCGTTCGCTGCATTCTGGAAACGCAATCTGGTCGGGCTATGGAAGAAATGATCTTCCATAGCCAGCATGGAGGTTTGAGGCTGGGCCTAGTGGGCTGCGTCTTCGCCAAACACTCCGAACGGGAGGTTGCCGTCGGCGTCGAACGGGAGGTCGTGGGATTCGGCCAGGATCTCCAGCAGGGGATTGGCCTCGATTTCGGCCCGCATGTTGTCGCTCATGGCGATCGGGCTCAGCTCCAAGGTGTTCTTGATCCAGCAGAGGCGTGTCTCGGCAATGTCGTGCTTGCCCACCGTGCGGGCGATCCGCTCGATGCACTCGCGGTCGGAATTCCAGTGGATCGGGATCTTGGCGGCGGAGGGGGTGGAGGCCGTCAGCGCGTTGATCCAAGTCGGATTCGCATCCAACTTGGCCAAGAGGCGGTCATGCACCACGTCGGCAAGTCCCAAACCCACGCCGTTGCCGTAGCTCTTGTTGCTCAGGTCCCGGAGGAAGATCCGCTCGATTTTCGGGGTATTCGGCCACGGGTTGTATTCGCCCTGGGTGCCTCGGTTGGAGACCTTGGTGTCCATGCCGGCACCGCTGATGTGCTTCCCGATTTCGTCGATCATGAGCACGTCGATGTCGCAGGGCAGGCCTGGGGCCCAGCTCTTGCAGACTTCGAGGAGTTCCTCCTCCATCTGGAGCATCTTGTCGACAGGCAGTGCCGCGAGGCGGGCGGTGTTGTGGTACGCGTCTTCCAGGATTGCGATGCCGCCGAGGATCTTGCCGGAACCCAGAACCTGCTTGCCGACGGAGCGGATGACGGCCTCCATGCCCAGTTTGTACGCGTGGGTGTGGTAATTCTTGGCACCAGACCACTTGCCGAGGCCGATGCCCATCATCTTGAACAAACCGCTCTCGATCTTACCGGCGAAGTCGGTGTGCTGTTTGACGCGGCCGACCAGCATGATGCCGTCGGCTTCGGAGGCGTACTTGTCGAGGAAGGCTTCGATGCCCTCGGGGGTGCGTCCGAGCGAGATCACTTCGAGCGAGCTTTTCACGGGGCAACCCATGGTGCCTTCGTGGATGCCGTAATGGGCAAGCACGTCGGCCTGGCCTTCTGCCGTTGCCGCGCCGTGGCTGCCCATGGCGGGGAAGATGAAGGGGTTCATGCCCTTGGACTTCCAGTAATTGACGACCGCTCCGACAATCTTGTCGATATTGCTGATGCCCCGGCTACCAACGCCGATTGCAACCGATGCGCCCGGCTGCAGGTTGTTGCCAAACCCGGCGCTTCCAAGCTCGTTCTGGACGGTGCCGGGAATATCCGAGAGGCTGCGGTCCGGAAAGTTCTGCTTGACAAGGAGCATGCGGGGGAGGGACATAAGGACCGATTATATCAATTGGACATTCAAGCAGTGGGTTTTCAAGGAGCTTGCTAACTGGCGGTGGGTTGAGGCGTCGAAAGGCACATGAGAGTTCCACACAGCATCGTATTTATCCCGCTCGCCCTCGCCGCATGCAGTTTGCACGGGCAGTCCCAGACCATGGCCTGCAAGGACCAATGGCGGGGCAAGGGCAGCAACTTCTGCGAAGTGCGCGAGAGCACGATTGCGTCCATTGCCACGCTCAATGTAAATGGGCGCACCAATGGAGGGATCAGCATCAAGGGCGCGAACCGCTCGGACATTCTGGTACGGGCAATGGTGCAGGCCGGCGGGGACACGGAGGCGGAGGCGAAATCGACGGGGGCCCAAGTGATTGTAAACACGTCGGCGGGGTCCGTGGAGGCGAATGGACCGGTTAAGGGCAACTGGTCGGTTTCGTATGAGATTTTCGTGCCGTCGAAGACGAATTTGCTCCTGAAGGCAAATAACGGAGGGGTGGCGGTTTCGGGCGTCGAAAGTACGATCGAATTCCACGCTGTCAACGGCGGAGTGAGCCTGAAGGATGTCGGCGGCTACGTGCACGGGGAGACGGTGAATGGCGGGCTGAGTGTGTCAGTGGCGGGCGACCGATGGGTCGGACAGGGTCTGGATGTGGCCACGAAGAACGGCGGGGTATCGGTGAATGTACCCGAGAAGTTCTCGGCACTGCTGGATCTTGCGACCGTCAACGGCGGGGTCAGCGTGCGGTTGCCAAATGCGCCGAAGGCGGTGGGCGGCCGGTTGAACGGGACGCTCGGGTCGGGCGGCCCGCAACTCCGAATTCGGACGCAGAACGGCGGGGTTAGTGTTGGAGGAGCGGGTGCCAGGAAAGTCTAGGCCCGCACCAATCCGATGCGACTACCCGGCGTACGCCCTCCAAGATGAATCCTCCACTTCGGCTTCCGGTAGGACGCGGACGGGAACGGTCATCGTTCCCGTAACTCCCACCAGCGTGAGGTAGGGGACGTAGGACGAGGGGAAGCGGTGGTGGGCGGTGAAGCCGGCTAGCTTCTGCGAGTGGGGGCCGGACCAGGCTCGGACCGCGATGACCAGATCCGGGGCCTTCGACAGCTCGTCGAGTTGGAAGCCGTGGTTGAATTCCGGGGCGAAGCCCTTTACGGTCAGGACGATTGTTCCGTGGTCGGCGGGTCCGCGGAAGATCGCCGTCGCGGACTGGAACGGTTGCAGGACGTAGGTCGCCATCAATAGGCATAGCGTAAAACACCGGCCAAAACGGCCACGCCCTGCAATCTTTCTTGCAAACTACTGGTTTGGCTTCAGTTCGAATTCGCCTGTCTTGGCTGCACCCTCGAAGAACTCGACCACCTTGGCAACATCGTGGGGGCCGTATTCGGCGCTGAGGGCGTTGCGGATGTCGAGGATGCTGCGCTTGCCGTCGGCGAAACCGCGCATTTCCATGGCATCGTATTGACGGCGGGAGGCTTCCGCTGGATCCGGGGCTGGAGCGGTTGGATCGGAGGCTGCGGCTCCCTGTGCAGCACCTCCGCCCCCTCCACCGCCGCCTTGCGGGGCGGGCTTGAGACGGACGGGGACGAGTTTGGCGGCCTTGGACTCGTCGGCGGTCGGGGCCTTGGCCGAGACGTCGGCTCCAACGAACG
This sequence comes from uncultured Acidobacteriia bacterium, assembly GCA_903893525.1. Taxonomy (GTDB): domain Bacteria; phylum Acidobacteriota; class Terriglobia; order Bryobacterales; family Bryobacteraceae; genus BOG-234. The sequence continues at coordinate 11,655 of CAITMP010000343.1, forward strand.
ACGCGTACTGCTGGAGGCGCGCCAGATCGGAGGCTTCGCCGCTCTGCGCGAACGCCTTGGCCAATGCCTCGATCTTCATCTTGCCGGGGGCGTCGGCAAGGGTGGCAGCGGAACGAATTGCCTCGGCTTCACGAATGTATGCTTGGCGGACGAGGTTGACGGCTTCGGCGTAGGAGCCACCGTCACCCAGCATCTGGAGGGCAAGGCCCAGTTGGACACCCGCGCGCTGGGCGGCCTGGCCCATGGTGACTTCGGCGATGCGCATGGCACCGGCATCGGTTGCACCGGCCATGGTGCTCATGGACGCCACTCCAATGAACGCTGCGCGCTTGAGTTGGGTGGGGTCGGCATTGTAGATGCGGTCCTCGCTGGTGTGGTAGCCGACGTCGGGCCAGTTGTTGAGCAGGATGGCGGGGACGCCGAAGCGGAGGAAGGCGGAGTGGTCGCTGGAGCCGTAGTGATTGTCGATGTTGAAGTAGAAGGGGTCGTGGGTGCCCTGGGGGTCGATGATGGGGTAGCGGAAACTGTAGGCGATGCGGCGGTTCTGGACCTTTTCGCGGTTGGTGTCGCCGACATATTCGAAGAACTGCTGGGGCACTTCGTTGATGAAGTGGTTGAGGGAGTAGGGCGTGCGGAAGAGGTGGAGGCTGTTGTGGTTCTTGGTGACATCCTCGCCGACCATGTCCATGGAAATGGCGGCGACGATGCGCTTGGTCTCCTCGGGGTACCGCTGGAGGTAGGCGGTGGTGCCTTGGATTTCCGGCACCCAGAGAAAACGCACAGTGCGCTTCGGGCGGGGGAGGACGCCGTCGTCGATCAGCTTTTTCCAGGCGCGGGCGACTTCGAGGGCTGTGGCGCAACCTGAGGCGTCGTCAAGGGCCCCCTGCTTGGCGATGCCTTCGAAGAGGTGGCCGGTCATGGCGATTTCCTGGTCGGATTCGCCGGTACCTTTGATGATTGCGGTCGGGACCTGCATATCGGCGTCGTATTCGGTGGCCTTGACGACGATCTTGACGTTCATGGACTCGTGGGCTTCCAACCTGTCGGCCAGCTCGGTGCCGATGCGGTGGGATAGGATGAGGCCGAAGGTGGTCTTCTGGCCAGCTCCGCCGCCGCGTCCGCCGCCACCGCCGCCCAGGTTGCTCCAGCCGACCTCGTCGGGGTGGTCGATCGGCTTGCCGGTTTCATTGGCGAAGGAGACGACGCCCGCAGCGCCGAATTCGCGAACGGCTAGATTGTGGACCCTGCCGACGGCACCGCTGGCGAGGACAACCTTGCCCGCGACGTTCTTGTCCACATAGTCGCGCTTGTCGGTGCCCTTGCCCACCCAGACGAGTTCCGCAGTGACGTCGGTCGATTTGCTGCCGGGGGCGAGAGATGCCGCGATATCGCGGTAGCTGCTGACGAGACGCTTGGAACCGTCCTTGGAGAGGAGCCACATGTCGCCCTGCTCGCCGTCCCAGGTCTTGGTGGGGAGCTTGAAGCGCTCGATGTGGACGTCTTCGAGGCCGTACTGCTTCGCCATTTTCTCGATGTAGGCGGCTTCGCGGTAGGTGGTCTTGTACTCCTCGGCGAGGAGGTCGCGCTCGTAGCCGGCCAGTTCGATGATGTGCTGGAACGCGAGGGTTCCGCTGACTTCGTTGGCAATGGCTTCGAGGGTCGACTGCGGGATGAGCGTTTTCGGGTTCGGCTCATCCTGGGCAAGCGCGGGGGCGACGGCGGTGACCGCGACGGCGAGCAGCAGGCAAGGTGTGCGGGACTTCATTGCCTGCCAGTATCGCATGGATTACTCCGTGCCGTAACCGATTTCGAGTCGGCGGGCGCGGATGGCTGCCCAGACGACGACGAACGCGGCCAGGAGGACCAGATTGGAAATCGCCATGGCTGCGGGGGCGGGATCGATGTCAAAAAGGAGCAGGTTCCAAACCCCTCCACCGTTCGCTTTGGGCGGGGGGAGCGCGATGGGGCAGATGGATTTCAGCCAATAAATAATGCTGAGCTTCTTGAGCATGGCGGGGAGAA
>CAITMP010000344.1 GCA_903893525.1 uncultured Acidobacteriia bacterium
CCACACGAACTTGGAACCGATGGCCATCGGGATCGAGTCGGGCTGCAAGATCAACGCCAACATCGGCAACTCCGCCACCACGTCGAACATCGCCGAGGAATTGGACAAGCTGCAGTACGCGGTCAAGTTCGGTGCCGACACCGTGATGGACCTTTCCACCGGCGGTGATATCCCCGAAATCCGCAAGGCCATCATTGCTGCCTCCCCCGTGCCGATCGGAACCGTGCCGATCTATGAGGCGCTCAACCGCGTCCGCCGCGTGGAGGATCTCAACATCAACGTGCTCCTCGAAGTCATTGAGGAACAGGCCGAGCAGGGCGTCGACTACATGACGATCCACGCCGGCGTCCTCATCCAGTACGTTCCAATGGCGGCCAAACGTATCACCGGCATTGTCAGCCGGGGTGGGGCGATTCTGGCCGAATGGATGGTCAAGAACCACAAGCAGAACCTCCTGTACGAGAACTTCGACCGCATCTCCAAGATCTTCCAGAAGTACGACGTCAGCTACTCGTTGGGCGACGGACTCCGTCCCGGTTGCATTGCCGACGCCAGCGATGCCGCGCAGTTCGCGGAACTGAAGACGCTGGGCGAACTCACCAAGAAGGCTTGGGAGTACGATGTCCAAGTCATGATCGAAGGCCCGGGCCACATCCCGCTGGACCAGATCGAGCTCCAGGTCATCAAGGAACGCGAGCTTTGCCACGACGCGCCGTTCTACACGCTGGGTCCGCTGGTAACCGACATTGCTCCCGGCTACGACCACATCACGTCTGCCATCGGCGCGGCCATGATCGGCTGGCACGGCGCGTCCATGCTCTGCTACGTGACGCCGAAGGAGCACCTCGGACTCCCCAACCGCGAGGACGTCAAGCAGGGCATCATCGCCTACAAGATCGCGGCCCACGCCGCCGACTTGGCCCGCCACCGTCCCGGTGCCCGCGACCGCGACGACGCACTTTCGCGTGCCCGATACAACTTCGACTGGAACCGCCAGTTCGAACTCTCGCTCGACCCCGAAACCGCGCGCGCCATGCACGACGAAACCCTGCCTGAGGAAGGCTTCAAGGACGCTGCGTTCTGCTCCATGTGCGGACCCAAGTTCTGCTCCATGAACCACTCCAACAAGGTGGAAGGCTTTACCGCCGAGCAGGCCGACGAAGTACTACTCCAAATCGCTGGCGTTGCTGCGTAGGGCACTTTCACAACTACAGTGTGTAGGGCAGCCATTCTTGGCTGCAGCCGCCTTTTAGGCGGCAATAACCGGATGCCCCATCACAAGAATCTTGCATCGATTCTCGCCCTGTTTTCATACAGTTGCAAAATTGATCGTTCGGAAACGGCCCCGTCATGGGATATGATCGGGGCCGTGAAAACACAACATACCCCAAACAAATTACCGAGTTCTTCTCCGGAGGTCGCCCCGTGGATCTCGTAGGACTCAAGGCGTCTACAGACGCAGTAATTGCCCAACTCCCCGGCCTCGAAGGGTTCGTCGAGGATGTCCGCATCAAACTGACAGACTCCGTCAAAAACGTGGTCGACGAAGCAATGAAGGGTCTTGCCGACGGCATCGGCCAGATCGTCGGCCTCGGACAAAGTATCGACGGACTGACAGTGGATTTCGAAGTCGAGCCCATCTCGATCCCTGCGATCCGCGCCAAGATGACCGTCAGCATGCCGCTGAAGTCGAGTCAGCCTGCCGCCCAGTAGCCGTAAATATCCGCACCAGATCGGGCTGGCGCCGTCCAGCGATAAGGTCTTCCAAGGTATACCCGTCGAGGTGCTTGAGGAAGACCTCGAGTGCATCCCTCAAAATCCCCTTCAACTCGCATGCCGGAGCAATCGGGCATGTGTTCGTCGCCCGGTCGAAGCACTC
>CAITMP010000345.1 GCA_903893525.1 uncultured Acidobacteriia bacterium
CAGTCGCGTAGACGAACTCACGCCGCGGCGCTGGAAGACCCTGTTCGCCGATAATCCGCTGCGCTCCGATCTGCACAACTTCCCGTGCTGAACCAGAACGCCGCGTAGTTACCGGTTACGGCGGAAGGGCTACATGGTGCAATACCGAGTGGGCCGACGCTCCCGCCGCATCAGCCTCGGATCGGCCACAGTTCTCACCTGCGAGCAGGCACGCACGCGGGCGATCGCGGTTCTCGCAGCCGCCAGGAACGGGGTCGACCTGGCCGCGAAGCGAGACTCCGATCGACAGGCCATCACGGTCAAGGAACTGGCCGAGCGGTTCGACGCGGAACACGTGGCGGTGCGGGTCAAGGAAAGCACCGCGAAGGGGTATCGTCGCCTGCTGAAGCTGACGATCCTTCCGGCGCTTGGACGCCATCGGGTCACGGAGGTGACGCGCGCCGATGTGGCGAAACTCCATCACGACCAGCGGCACATACCCTATGAAGCCAATCGCTGCCTCGAGGTCATTTCCAAGATGTTTAGCCTGGCCGAGATGTGGGGGCTGCGGCCTGACGGGTCCAATCCGCGCAAGCACATAAAGAAGTACGCCGAGGAGAAGCGAGAGCGGTTCCTTAGCCCAGCGGAGCTCAAACGGGTCGGCGAGGTGCTCCGTGAAATGGAGAGCGAAGGCATCGAATTAGCCTCGGCCATCGCCGCCACCCGCATGCTCATCCTGACCGGCTGCCGCCTCAGCGAGATCATGACGCTCAAATGGGAGCATGTGGACCTGGCGGGCAAGGCGCTGCGCCTGCCGGATTCGAAGACAGGCGCTAAGGTTGTTCATCTCGGACAGGCGGCGTTTGACCTGCTGATGAAGATCGAGCGCATCGGGAAGAACCCCTGGGTCATCGTGGGAATAAAGCCCAACGCGCGGCTCACCGACTTGCAGCCATTCTGGCAGAGGGTCCGCGCCCGCGCTGGGTTGAAGGACGCCCGCATCCACGATCTACGCCACACATTCGCATCCACGGCGGTCGCCTCGGGCCAGGGACTGCCGATGATCGGCAAGCTTCTCGGACACACGCAGGTCCAGACCACTGCACGTTATGCCCACCTCGCGACTGACCCGGTCAAGCTGGCTGCCAACAGTATCTCCAACCAGCTAGCCGAGATGATGGTGGGGTAATTGGCAGGAGATCGTCTACGGGCGGCCGCAGGTTGCTTTCCTTGGTGCGTAAGCCAGACTGAGATAGTCAGTGAAGGATCGGGCTATGCAGAGCATCAGACTTGGGCGATCAGACATCAGCGTTCCGCCGGTGATCTTCGGCTGCAACGTGTTTGGCTGGACGGTGGATAAGGCCCAGTCGTTCCGGCTGCTCGACGCGCTGGTCGATGCCGGCTTGAATGCTTTCGATACCGCTGACGTCTACTCGACCTGGGTTCCCGGCAACCAGGGTGGCGAGTCGGAGACGATCATCGGCGAGTGGCTTAAGGCGCGCGGCCGGCGCGACGACGTGCTGATCATGACCAAGGCCGGATCGGAGATGCCGGGCAAGGGCAAGGGGCTGTCGGCCGCTTACCTGGCGGAGGCGGTTGACGCCTCGCTGCGTCGGCTTGGTATCGAGACGATTGATCTCTACCAGGCGCATCGCGACAATGGCGTAACGCCGCATGAAGAGGTGCTCGGCGCGTTCCAACGCATGATCGAAGCCGGCAAAGTGCGGGCGATCGGGGCGTCGAACTATTCGGCGGCCCGGTTCAAGGAGGCGCTGGCCTCCAGTGCCGCGCACACCCTGCCGCGCTACGAGACCATGCAACCGCACTACAATCTGCTGGAGCGGTCAATCGAAGCCGACCTTCTGCCGCTGTGCGCGGCGGAGGGCGTGGGGGTGATTCCCTACTACGCGCTGGCCTCCGGATTCCTCTCCGGCAAATACCGTGGCGAGCCAGACCTGGGTAAGAGCGCGCGCGGGCGCGGGCTGGGCAAGTATCTCGACGCGAGGGGGCTGCGGGTGCTGGGCGCCCTGGACAGCGTCGCGGCACGGTATGGTATCACGCCGGCTCAGGTCGCCCTGGCCTGGTTCAAGGGACGGCCCGGTCTAGCTGCGCCAATTGCCAGCGCGACGACGCTCGTACAGGTAGCAGAGCTGGCTGCCGCCGCCGGCATGACGCTCGATGCCGAGGCGGTCGAGATGTTGGACGCCGCGGGGTTATAATGGCCAAACTTACGTAATTGCTCACCCCACCCGTACGATCGGGTGCACGGGTAGTTTGGCTGCCAGCACGAATCGGAGGGTGTCGAGCACCGAGGCGCCGTTGGCCTTGGCAGTGCTGAAGACGGAGCGGAAGGCGGCGTAGGTCTCGGCGCCCCACTCGCAGCGGAAGCCGTTGGTCACCTTGCGGAAGATCACGCTGGGGCGGAGATGGCGCTCGGAGATGTTGTTAGTATACGGCACGGCCCGGTTGGTGACGAACACGAACAGGTGCGCTCGGTTGGCGAGCATGCGCTTGTGCAACTTGCGCCCCGGCTCGCCCACCGGGACGGCGGCGATGATCCGATCGAGCCTGCGATCGAGGTCGGCGAGATATTGGCTCAGGGTGGTGTCCTTCAGCGTCTCTCGTCGTCGTCCGATCGCCATCGCCCGCAGCAACAGCCGGCAGAATGGGGTGCTGAACGCGGTATCGCCGCATTCGATGGCGTATTTGGCATCGCGCAATAGATGCGCCAGGCACACCTGCCACAGCACGCCATGGTCGCGCTGGCTGCCCAGCATGTCGGAAACCCAGAGCTCGGGCCTGATCGCGCCGAACAGCGCCTTCACCACCGCCTTACCACGGCTGGGCTTGATGACGTGCAGCACCGCCAAGGTGCCGATGAACGCCCATTCCCACCAGTTTTTGCCACACACCCGCGCCGAGGTTTCGTCCGAGCAGACCACCGGACTGGCCAGCACCGCCTTTTCGATCGCCACTGTGGCGACCAGCAGCGGTTCGCGCGCCCGGGCCAGAATGTTACTGATCGCCCCCTCGCTGATCGAGAGCGAGAAGAGTTCGTCCATGAGCGTGGCCAGCCGTTCAATGCCGATGGCGTGGGCGTAATGCAGATAGACCACCAGGGCCGCGATCGACTGACCGAACGGCGAGCCCCGCTCCAGCCCGGCCGGGGCATCGGCGGTCACCCGCACGCTGCAACACGCGCAACGACCACTATACAGCCTAATTTGGGTGACATCCGGCTTGATCGGCGGCAACTCGATGCGCTCGTAGACCTGTTGCGCGGTCTGCAACGCCTCCGGGAACGCCGCCGCGCAGTTCGGACAGGCGGTCAGCCGGGCTTCGACCACGCGATCGGGGTTCGGATGCAGCGCCCGGCCCACCCTGGGGCGGCTCTTGCGGGGCGGCTGATCGGCGGCGGGACGATCCGGCTTCTGCCCCGGAGAAGGCGGCTTGGACGAATTGTCGGGGGTCTTCGTCGGGCCGGTCAGTTCGGCGAGCCGTGCTTCCAACGTCGCGATCCGCGCCTCGGCGGCAGCCAACTGCCGCAATAGCGCCAGGATCAGCGCATCCTTCTCGGCGTGGCTCAGCTTGGTCAGGTCAGGGGCATCGATCACCCCCCGGCTAGAATCGAACCACCCATGACCGTGTCAAGGAAAATCGGGAAAGCCATCGACGGAATTGCAGTGGGCTGGACGGGCGGCCACCGCAAGGTTAGCCTCCCCCCAGGTGAGCAATTACTCGATTTCGGCACGATAGGTTAGAAGGGAGTTTCAATTCGCCAGCCGCATCTGCTATAACTGCTGCGCCGAACCCGATCGGGGGAAGCGATTTTGTAACCGTGGCCCCGTTGGTTCGGCCCCGGTCCTAACCACGAAATCAGGTTGGACTTTTTTGGCCCCTCCTTTTGAAGGCAGCTGAGGTTTTGATGGATGTCGACCATGAGCCTAGGACGATTCGTATCCGGCCGCTCGATCGGGATACTTCCGTCCCTGCCCCTTCACCTGATGTCTGGGTAGAAATAAGATCTACCGATTTAGATGGTGGCCTCGCTCCGAAGACCTGGGGCTTTGTGCAATCCGCCGAACTTCTGGTGCCGTCTCTGTTCGACCTTCCTGCCAGGACGCATGGGAATTTTACCGAGCTGGCGGTTGATCTCTACGCACCCATATTTCCGGAACGCCCGGAATATCTGTACGAGGTGGAGCTGTCTCTCAGAGGTGAGACAGTTGGCAAGAAGACATTTCGTAATTTTACCCAAAGGCATCAGGTTTTTGTCTCAACGCAGCTTCTTTTCGAAGAAAGCAACTTACTGACCATATCGGCACGATTGATTTCCGGCGGCCCGGAAGCCCCCCGCTTTTTTGTCAGGGTATTTTACGCCCAGAAAGACCGGCTGTTGCGCAGTTTGGAGAACAATAGCATTTGGATCTTTTCCACGGCCCGCTCCGGCAGCAGTTGGCTCAGCCAGGACATCTTGTGCTGGAGTGATCAGTCTCGTCCTATGGACGAACCGGGATTTGGCAATATGTTTGCGTCTCTGGACTGGATCGCCGAGCGATTTTATGGCCTTCCCGATAAGCCGGTCTACTTTCAGAGTGGATTTGACTACGAGCAAAAGAAGAAAATCCGCGATAACGGACTTTCCATGCCTCCGTTCGAGAGATCCTTTATCTACGCGCGGCAAGAAAACAAAATCTGGAACGCGCAGAACTGGCATATGTACCTGGGTATGCTGAAAGACATTGCATTCCAGCATGTAATGAACGAATGGGGTATGATTGACTACAAAAGTGTTGTGTTTAAAATGCCCAACGAATCCCATGCCGCAGACGTCATCATGCAAGCATTTCCGGGATCGTTCATGATCTTCCTGATGCGGGATGGACGTGACGTAATGAAATCGCGGTTTTCACCGTTTGCGTCGCGAGATCTGGTCGAAACAAGTGATCCACAATTACGACTGTATGCTATCGCATTTTACGCGCATTTTTGGAACTTTCAGGTCGACATTATCCAAGCGGCGTTTGATGCCCATCCGCAGGGGCAACGTTTGCTTGTACATTATGAAGCTCTCCGGCAAAATCCTGCCGAGCAGGTCAGTCTCATCTTCGATCGCATAGGCACGCCTATATCGGATGTGGAATTGGCCGAACTGATACAAAAAACAACCTTGGAGAATATACCCGCCGACCAAAAGGGGCCGGATAAGCCGAGGCAAATTGGTCAGATCGGCAAATATTCAAGCGTGTTTTCCGGTGAGGAAATCAGTCTGATGGAGGCAATCATGGGTCCAAATTTAAGGCGATACAGCTATGAATTGAGCACTGAAATCAAGGCAGACGCTGTGGGGACCATGGTCCCCGCCCCTGCCGGCTCCGACCAGACTGGAAGCACGTCAGAGAATAGACCTGTTGCGGAAGTCTTTCCGCTTCGGCCTGGGCCTCGTTTGAGATCAGGGGATTCCCAGGTCACGGGGTGATAAGATTCATAGGGCTCCTTGATCCGGAAGGAGCCCCACCGTGCAGCACCCTTTGTCCGTGCCTCACCTTCGTCGCAGCGCGTGCTTCCGCCGCCTGACTGGGGTCAGCGTGGCGACATTCGACTGGATGGTTGAGCAGCTCCGTACCCCCTGGGACGCCGCTGAGCGGCGCAAGACCAAGTCTGGCCGTCCTTGGGAGGTCGGTGGCCTGGAAGATCACCTGCTGATCATGCTTCTGTATTATCGATGCTACGTCACCCAGGAGTTCATCGGATTCTTCTGGAAGGTGGATCGCAGTGTGATCTGCCGTGCGATCCAGCGGGTCGAAACGCACGCCCAGAAGCTGTTCGGCGTCCGGCGTGACCCGAAGATCACGCGGCGCGAGGCAGAGGCGCTGATCGTGGACTGCACCGAGCAGCCGATCGAGCGGCCGGGCGAGGACGCCGTGCAGCGCGCGCACTATTCGGGAAAGAAGAGGCGCCACACACTAAAGACCGAATACGTCGTCACCGGCCAAGGGCGTATCGTCAGCGTCTCAGCCTCCCATCCTGGCAGCCGCCACGACCTCACCATCCGTCGCGAGGGGGCGAATCTGCCGAAGGCTGCGCGTGTCTACGCCGACAGCGCCTATCAGGGCTACGAGCGGGAGCATGCCACTTTGGAGATACCCTACAAGAAGCCCAAGGGTGGCGCGCTGAACGACGAAGAGAAGGAGTACAATCGGGGTCTGGGCAGCTTCCGCGTGGCCGTTGAGCATCGCATCGGTCGGACCAAGCGGTTCCGCATCGTGGCCGAACGCTTCCGCAACCCACGCGATAGGCATTACACCAAGACGTCCATCATTGCTGGCTTGGTCAACATCGAAGGTGGCTTCATGCCGTTCTGAAAATACGCCGAGATAGCCGTCAACGCGCCGACGCCAGGCAGCATAAAACCACAGATCACTTTCACAACAGGTCTAATGATTGTCCTTCTTCCAATCCCGGCGCTAATCTGCGATAAAGCTCCAGGCTGGGACCGCTTCGGCGGAACTCCGAGACTTTTACTGTGGGATGAAAACGCGATGACCGACCTTTTTGACATCATTGATCCCCATCTGGCTGACCAAGTTGGACAGCTTCGTGGTGTGTTTGATAGGGCAGAGCCGTTCCGGCATGTCTGCATCGATGGATTTCTCACGCTGCCTTCCGCAACCCAGGCATTGGCCGATTTTCCATCCTTCAAGAAGGAAAACGCGATCAACGAGTTCGGCGTCGTCGGTGGCAAGGCGGTCGAAACCAGGATGGCCGGCGTGAGCCCGTTCTACAAAGAAATTTTCGATTGCCTCGTCTCTCAAGCGTTCCTGGATCTGATGTCGGCGATTACCGGGATACCCGACCTGTTGCCCGATCCCACCCTGTTCGGTGGCGGCACGCATGAGAATCGTGATGGACAGGAGTTGGACCCGCATGTCGATTTCAATCGTATGGAGGATCTGTCCGCCTACCGCAGGCTGAATTTGTTGATCTATCTAAATCCGGAATGGAGGAAGGAATGGGGCGGCTCCATCGAGCTACATTTTGACCCTCGTCATCCAGAGACCAATCGGATCAGCAGTTTCGAACCGATCTTCAATCGCGCGGTGATCTTTGAGACCAGCGAGTTCAGTTGGCATGGTTTCCCGCGCATCCAGCTTCCCGAGAACAAAAAATATTTGTCGCGGAAATCGATATCCATCTACCTCTACACCAACACTCGACCCGCAGCGGAGATCGCGGCGCCGCATGCCACGTTCTATGTCCAGCGCCCGCTCCGGGAGTTTCTGGAGCCTGGGTACACCCTGACAGCAAATGATGTCAGGGACGTCAACGAGGCACTGACCAGGCGGGACTCGTGGATCGAGCACTACCAGAACAAGGAGCTCGAACTTACCGCACAGGTGGAGAAGAACAAGACGTTCCTGGGTGAGGTACTAGCAAATTTGCGTGCACCGATCAGCGGTTATGGCATCCAAGATGGGAAACCCACCGGGATGTACCATGATTGCTGGGTAGGGCCCACGTTGGCGCTGACAATTCAGCCGAAGCGGCCAGTTACACAAGTATCGGTGCATGGCTGGGTTCCCGACGAAATGCCGGCCGGCGCGATATTGACGCTACAAGTAGGTGATCGAAGCGTAACCAGCGACCTTGTTCCCGGTGGTTTCGTTCTTTCTGTCGAACTGCCGAAGGGATCGGATGCGGCCATTCCTGTTACGGTCGAGGCTACCGGCTGGGTGACGCCGGAAGGGCCGGGTGGGCGGAAGCTGGTATTCGTCTTGCAGGAAATTGAAGTAGGAACTCCTGCGTGCTAACGTTCAGTCTGGCATTAGGCGACGCGACTAAGGACACTCTATAGGAGTTGAGGAAAGCGAGTTCGGGACCCCACGCGACGAACATGATGTGCCTGCTGGGCAGCATCATGCTCACGGCCGATCGCAGGGCCTGGTGCCATGTGTCAGGGTATCCGAGAGGTGACGTGGACCAGTCATGGGCGTGCATCAACGCGCCCATCTCGCCCCCGCCTGCGAAAATCGTGTCCACTACCGTCGACCCAGCGCCACGATTGTTCGCCACAGGACCATGTCTCCACTACACCATCGAGCGCCGCACCCGACCAGAATATGACGTTACAGGCTCGTCAAGCGTTCGAACAAGTTGCCCGATTATGGTTCACCGTCAACGCCGGAAAATGGCATTGCAGAGCGCAAGCCCGCTTTCCCCTGCTCGAACCAAAAGGGTGATTGCCGGACTTTGAGTAGCACGGCGTGCGTCGTTGAATAAAGGTCTGGTTACGCTTTCAATTGCCCACAAGTTTGTTGGCAGTCTGAGCTGCTGCCGGTTTGGTGGACACCACCTTTAAGCCGCCGCGGGGATCCTCTCGAATTCCATAGGACGGCGGAGGGGGTTCGAAAACTGGCGACGAGAATGGACGCGCCGTGAAGTGGCGTCCGGTCCGCAGGCCGGGAACCACGCAGGACTACGCACCCTCTTGCTTCCACAGTGCTTCCAGAGGATTTTTGGGAGCCGGGTTCTGGAAGCAAAAAGCCCGCCAACCTTTTGAGTTGACGGGCTAATTTGGTTGCGGGGACAGGATTTGACCCTGTGACCTTCAGGTTATGAGTTACTCAATCTGATGGGTATCGAAGCGCGCGAGTTTACTGCTTAAAAGTGGCGTCAGTACGACCCATCGCGCAAAAAAGCTTCCCTGATGCGACAGGCAGCATGCGCACCGGTCTTAAGCACCCGTGCGGTGACCCGCTTTCAAAAGGAGACTTGAGCAACGCGCAATTAGCCGTGAACTCGCTTAGCCATCTGCGACGTAAATGCGCGATTTCCGGCTTGAGGACCCCCCGATTTCCCGCGTTGGGACCCACCTGATGTGGGATGCCGGCGGAGCCGTAGGCGACGATGATTACTCGG
>CAITMP010000346.1 GCA_903893525.1 uncultured Acidobacteriia bacterium
GGCTGGAAGGCGGGACGTTCGCTCAGGGACGCCCCCAGCTGGGGCCAGCCGTAGCGCTGGAGGTGGCGTCCGATATGGTCCTCCAGTCCCGCAACCCGCGTTTCCAGTTCGCGGTCGACGATGGAGTGGATGGCCTCGCGGACGCTCCAATAGGCGGCGGCTTCCAAGGCGGCGATGAGGACGCAAAAGACGGCGCAATAGGTCAGAGCCAGCCGGATGCGGATGGGAATTCTCACGGTCGACTCAATTCCGGGGTTCTCAATTTCCAGTGATCCGGTAGCCGAAACCGCGCACCGTGTGGATGAGCTTGGGGCCGGGGCCTTTGTCCACCTTGTTGCGGAGTGCGCTCATGATGACGTCGAGATTGTTGTCGTCGGCTGCGGCTTCCGGTCCCCAGACGGCGCGGAGCAGTTCGGCGCGTGCCACAACGCGACCGGCGTTGGCGAGAAGGGTTTCCAGAACCAGGAACTCGTTCTTGGTGAGGCGTAGGGGGCTGGTACCCCGATGGACTTCGTGCGTGGCCGGATCGAGGACCAAGTCGGAGACGGTCCGGAGGGTTTGGGGTGGCTCGTGCCGCCGCATCAGCGCCTTGACGCGGGCGGAGAGTTCGAGAAAGGAGAATGGCTTGGCGAGATAGTCCTCGGCACCGGATTCCAAACCGAGCACGACGTCGGTGACGGAATCGCGGGCTGTCAACATCAGAATCGGAGTGCGGTTGCCGGACCGGCGTAGCGCTTTAGCGACGGCAAAGCCGTCAAGAACGGGGAGCATCACATCCAGAACGATGGCACCGAAGGGCGCCTCGCCGGCCAACCGGAGCGCGGTACCGCCATCTCCGGCGACTTGGACGATGTAATGGTCCTGTTCGAAACCTTGGCGGAGGACGGCCGCCATCTCGGGCTCGTCTTCCACCACCAGCAGTTCTGCGCGTGCCATGGAAAGGATGATTGTAAGGGACTGCGGGGCCGCGTGTCCCGAAATTCATGGAACATTCATAGAGATCCCTTGTCCACCTCAGTTCACCCCAAAGGCCAGGATGTTCTGGCCGGAGGCCACGGCGATGTACTGCTTCCCGTCAAATTCGTAGGTCATGGGGGAAGCCTTGAAAGTGGCGCTGGTATCGAATTGCCAGAGAATCCTGCCGTTGTCCGAATCGACGGCCATCAGGCTCCCCGAATCGCCGCCGACAAAGAGAACACCAGTCGAGAACAGAAGGGTGCCGCCCCACGAGGTGGCACCTCCGGCCTGGGGAAGCTCCCAAACAACATTTCCAGTCTTGTAGTCGATGGCGCGCAGGATCTGGCGGGGTATTTCGCCCGGAACCAGGCGCTGTGATCCGCCGGAATATCCACGGCCCGCCTGCCACTCCTCGGTGGTCCGGGTGGTGAAAATGCTGCACTTTTCGTAGGTCTGGACGAAATACTTGCCCGAGGAGGGTTCAAAGGACGACGAAAACCAATTGGTGGCACCATCCTGGGACGGGCAGACCTTGAAGCTGTTGGCGGAACCGGCGCTCACCGGGGGCAGCAGCACCGGTTTGCCGTCCGGGCCAATCTCCTTGGCCCAGTTGATGTTCTGGATGAACGGCTTGGAGAGCAGCAGCTTGCCGGTGGCGCGGTCGAACACGTAGAAGAAGCCGTTCCGGTTGGCCTGGATGAGCAATTTGCGCTGCGACCCCTGCCAATCGGCATCGACAAGCACCAGGGGCTCGGTGGCATCCCAGTCGTGGGTGTCGTGCGGCGTGGTCTGGTAATGCCATTTCAGCTTGCCGGTTTTGGGATCGAGGGCAACGATGGACGACGTATAGAGGTTGTCGCCCTTGCGCTCATCGCCGTTGTAATCGGGGCCTGGATTGCCGGTGGCCCAGTAGAGGATGTCGAGCTGGGGGTCGAAGGAGCCCGTGAGCCAGGCGACGCCGCTGGGGTGTTCGATCGCTTTTCCGCTCCAGGTCTCCGAACCGGGTTCACCGGGTTTCGGGACGGTCCAGAAGCGCCAAACCTCCTTGCCAGTCTGCGGATTCCATGCGGCGATAAAGCCGCGCGCTCCCTGTTCACCACCCGCAGTACCGGAGACGACCAGGCCATCGGCGATCAAGGGCGCGGAGGTGGCGTTGTAGTTCTGCTTCCAATCGGCCATTTCGGTTTCCCAGGCCAGTTCGCCGGTGAAGCGGTTGAAGGCGAGTAGATGGGCGTTGTCGGTGACCATGAAAACACGGTCGGCCAGAACGGCCACGCCGCGGTTGAAGCCCTGGGCCGCGTTGCCGACCAAGCCCCTGGTGCGGGCACGCTGGAAGTGCCAGATTTCACGGCCGACACCCGCATCCAGCGCCCAGCATTCGTTGCCGCTGGTGACATACATGATGCCCTGGACGACCACAGGCGTGGTTTGTGCCCGGGTGGGTGTGCCTTCCATGGTGAACATCCATTTGGGGGCCAGCTTGGAGGCATTCTCCTTGGTGACTTGGGAGAGGGCGCTGTAGCGGTTTCCGCGGATGTCACCGTTGTACGTGGTCCAGTCGGTCTGGGATGTGACTTCGCGGTAGGGCTGGGTGTCGCCGCGCGGATCGGGCCGTAGCAGGTGGATTTTGGCGTCGTCCGTCTTCAGCTGGACGCTGCCCATGTTTTCGTTGAGGACAAGGCCGGTCAACGTGGTGCCGGAGGTGGTCCGGATGGACTTGCGGACCGGCGCGGCGCGGCGTCGGGCACGAAGGGTGCGGAGAAACGCAACCATGCGGGTCTTTTCGGGCACTGCCAGATTGGGGAAACCGGGCATGCCGCGATCCTGGCGGCCATCGCGGATGACGGCATCCAGCTGTTCATCGGTCAAGTTCGCCACGCGGTTCACGATGTTGGGGCCCATCTCGCCCCCCATGGCATCGCCGCCATGGCAGGCTCCGCAGTTGCGCTCGTACTCCAGTTGTCCGGGCTGCGGCGGTTGGGCAGGGGCTTGGGCGGACAGATCGGGTTGCAGAATCCAAACTGTGGTGAGAACGAGGGGGAGGGCGATCCGGAAGGTCATTGTTGTAGAAGCCTGGCACAGCAAGTTTATTGCCTTCCGGATGCACCCGTCAACCTAGGCCGGGAGTTGCGGTGCAGTCGGCAGGAGTAGGCACAGGTTGTCGTCGTTCCGATGCCGGTCCGCGACGATTTGCAGCGCTTCCGCGAACCGGGGGCCGCGGAGATTCCTCAACAGGCGTTCCCAGTGAACCCGGCCGTAGAGGATCCTGATTCCGTTGTCGGACAGATCGATGCCGTCGGTCCACACGCGCGTGTTCCATTCGTGGAAGTCCGGTGCGCCGACTTCGAGATCCACCGGCTTGCCCGCCGCACCCAGAAGCAGGAAGACGGTGGCATAGAACAGATGCAGCATTTGGGACATCAGGAAGAAGCGGGCGCGCTGGTAGGCGTCGGGAGGCTGTCCAAAGTATTGGTGGAGGTACAAGGCTTCGTCCTCCTCGTTGGCGACCAGAAAGTTGGCGACAACGGCAAGGTCGAAGTAGCGGTCATTTTGAAAAGCGGCTTGCCAGTCCACAAGCCAGACGCGGGAGCCGTCGAAGAGGATGTTCTCCGGCTTCAGATCGTCGTGACAAGGAACTATGTCCGAATCGAGGCGGGGATAGACGGCGCAGAGTTCCGCGTAGCGCCCGAAGACCTCCTGAACTTCGTGGAATGGCAGCAAGTTTGCGGACCGGAAGCGCCAGATGAAACCGTTGTGCGCCGTGACGTAGTTGAAGGTCTTGGGAAATGGCGGCAAGGCGTGGAGCCGCCTCAGGGTGGCGGGAAGACGAGCGAGCGCTTCCTCCGGGGGAAACGGAAGGGACTCCACAAATTCGATGATGGAGATCCCGTCTTCGATGCTGCTGTATCGGATGCGGGGCGCGAGGCCGGCTTCAGACGCCAACCGCATGGAGGCGAAGATGCGCGCGGGGTCGTTGCGCTCATCGATGCGGGTCATGATCTTCAGGATGAACGCGGAACCTTGCATGACGACGCGATAGACAAGGTCCGAGCTGAGACCCTTGGTGATCGACTGGATATCGTCGATTTCGGCGGTGTTGAATGCTTCGCGCAGAGCCCGGGAGACGGCGGCGCACTTTTCCTGCGGGATCAAGCTTTGCTGAGTCATGTTTGGATAGGGCAAGGAACCCCTTTAATGAGGTTACCGGGACAGGTCGGCGGAAAACAAGATTCGCCAGTGTGTTTTTGCAGACTCTATTTTCTTTGTTTTCTAGACTTTGGACTTGATGGCCAAACGCGTGTTATTGTAAAAC
>CAITMP010000347.1 GCA_903893525.1 uncultured Acidobacteriia bacterium
CTGCTTGCAACCAACGAGGTGATCTTTTGGCCCTAGGACAATTCAACCCCACCCGGCAGTCGCGCCGGGAATGGATCAACCAGTTGACGGGAGGCCTGGGAGCGGTCGGCCTCGCTGGAATGATGGCGGATGAACGTTTGTTGGCAGCAGCTTCGACCACGAAGAACGCCGCACCCGCTTCCGCAGCACCCAAATTTCCCAACTTCACGCCGAAGGCGAAGGCCAACATCGTGTTGTTTATGGTCGGCGGCCCGTCGCAGCTCGACATGTTCGACCCCAAGCCGGCGCTGCTGAAATACCAGGGCCAGCGCCCGTCGTCGGTCGATCTGCGCACCGAGCGCACCACCGGTGGCCTGCTGCCCTCGCCCTTTGAGTTCAAACAGTACGGTCGCGGCGGCGTGCATGTTTCCAGTCTGCTTCCGAACATCGCGTCGGTCATCGACGAGATCTGCGTGATCAAGTCGATGTACACGTTCAACCCGACCCACACGCCGGCCCGCAGCCTGTTCCACACCGGCAATATCGCGGCGACCAGGCCTTCCATGGGTTCGTGGCTATCGTACGGCTTGGGCAGCGAAAACAAGAACTTGCCCGGATATGTGGTTCTCAACCCGGGACCCGGCGGCAGCGGCGGTCTTTCCCGCGCCGGATTCCTGCCTGCCAAGCACCAGGGCACCTATTTCGACGACTCTGTCACCGATCCGGACAAGATGATCCGGTTCCTGCAGAACAAGGATTTGGACCGCGACAAGCAGCGGCGCCAGTTGGACCTGATCCAGGAACTCAACCAGGGTCACGAACAGTCGTTCGGACAGGACGAATACTTGGATGGACGGATCCAATCCATGGAAACCGCCTTCACGATGCAGTTCGAGGCGACCGACGTTTTCGATATCCGCAAGGAGCCCGAGAGCGTCCGCAATATGTACGGTGATACGCCGTTTGCCCACGGCTGCTTGCTGGCCCGCCGGCTCGTCGAGCGCGGGGTCCGAACCGTCCACGTCTTCTACGGTCCCGGCCAGCCCTGGGACGACCATTCCAAGATCGAGAAAAACTTGAAGGAACGCTGCCCCGACATGGACAAGGCGTCCGCGGCGTTGGTGAAGGATCTTCGCCAACGTGGCCTGTTGGATGAAACGTTGGTGACGTGGGGCGGGGAATTCGGTCGTACCCCAGTTTCCGAAAGCGGCGACGGCCGCGACCACAACCCCTACGGCTTCACCATGTGGATGGCGGGTGGCGGCGTGAAGGGCGGCATGGCGTATGGCGAAACCGACGAATTCGGCTTCAAGTCCGTGGAAAAGGGCGTCTCCATCCACGACCTCCACGCGACCATGCTGAACCAGATGGGCATCGACCACACCAAGCTCACCTACCGCTACGCCGGCCGCGACTTCCGGTTGACGGACGTTTACGGCCAGGTCGTGCGCGACGTGCTGCTCTAGTTCTACATCCCCAGCGATTGCTTGAGAAAGGCAAAACGGTCGACCCATTCGTCGATCTGTTTTGCCGTCGGCTTGCCCGCACCGTGTCCCGCCCGAACATCCACGCGCAGCAGAATCGGGGCCGGACCTTCCTGCGCCTTCTGCAATGCCGCCGCATACTTCAGGCTGTGCCCCGGCATCACCCGGTCGTCGTGGTCCGCGGTCGTGATCAGTACCGGCGGATACTTCGTGCCCTTGCGGATGGTGTGGAGCGGCGAGTAGGCCCGGATGTACTTGAAATCCTCCGGATTGTCGGGCGATCCATACTCCTCCGCCCACTGCATCCCGAATCCGAACTTGTGAAACCGGAGCATGTCCATCACGCCCACTGCTGGCATCGCTGCACCGAAAAGTTCAGGCCGCTGGTTCAAAACCGCACCAACCAACAGACCTCCATTGCTGCCGCCGTAAATGCAGAGCTTGGGTGTCGAGGTGTACTTGTTCTTGATCAGCCACTCCGCAGCCGCGATGAAATCGTCGAAGACGTTTTGCTTGTGGGATTTCATGCCGGCCTCGTGCCAAGCCTCGCCATACTCGGAACCGCCGCGAAGATTGGCGGAGGCGTAGACGCCCCCCAGTGACATCCATTCCACAATCGCCGCCGAAAAAGCGGGCGTGATCGAAATATCAAAGCCACCATAGGCGTACAGCAACGTCGGATTCTTGCCATCCAGCTTCAGCCCCTTCCTGTGGCTGAGGAACATCGGCACCTTCGTGCCGTCCTTGCTGGGGTAGAAGACCTGTGTGGTTTCGTATTGGGCGGGCTCGAAGGCCACCTTGGGCTGCCGCACCAGGGTGCTCTTGCCTGTGGCGATGTCCAAGCTGAAGTAGCTGGGGGGAATGGTGAAGCCTGTGAAACTGTAGAAAACTTCGGAGTCGCCCCGCCGGGTCCGCGACCAGGACGCCGTGCCAATGCCGGGAAGTGCCACCTCGGCGATCACCTTTCCCGAAAGGTCCACGATCCGTGCCGCCGCGTGGGCATCCTTCATGTACTCCAGCAGCATGCGCTTTCCCACTATCTGCGCACCTTCGAGTGTGTCCTTGCCCTCCGGAATAATTTCCTTCCAGTTGTCCCGACCCGGATTTGCGGGGTCGAGGGCGATGATTCGGCCCTTCGGTGCATGGTCCGTGGTCAGAATGAAGAGTTTCCCGTCCACCGCCTCCAGCACATCGTAACCGGCATCCGGTGTCGGAATCAGGTCCATCACCTGTCCTGAAGGCTTCCCAAGGTCGATCCAAGCAAGCGTGTTCTTGCCAGGTGTGCCCGGCTCCCCATACAAGATCACGTAGGGGGCCCCTTGCAAAACTTGGGCACCGACGGTCCACTGCGACTTACCCGGAAGCTCGTAAACCAGCTTGTCGGCGGATTGGGGCGTGCCCAGCTTGTGGAAATAGACCTTGTGGTCGGTCGCCGCAACCGTCAGCACCTGGTCCTTTGGCGGCTCTGGAAAACGCGAGTAATAGAAACCGGAATCGTCCGGTGCCCACGCCACTCCACCGACCTTGCCCCACAGAATGAGGTCATTGTGGTCCTTGCCGGTTGCGATGTCGCGAACCCGCCATTCCTCCCAATCCGACCCGGCCTGTGCGACCGCGTACGCCATCAACTTGCCGCTCCAGTTCACAACCACGGAATTCAGCGCTGCCGTGCCGTCCTGGCGATAGGTGTTGGGGTCGAGTAGAACGCGCGGCGTCCCGTCGATCTTGTCCATCACTTGTAGAACCGCTTGGTTCTGGAGTCCGGAGTTGTAGCGCTGGAAATAGTGGTCGCCAACCTTGCTCAGGCCTGAATAGCGCTCATAGTTCCAGAGCTTGGTCAAATCGGCGCGCACCGCCTCCCGGCCCGGAACCTTGGCAAGCCACCCGAGGGCGAGCGCGCTCTGCTCCTCCACGAATTTCTGGGTCGTGGGTGCGTCGGCGTTCTCCAGTGTCCGGTAAGGGTCGGCCACTTGGACGCCGTGGAGCGTATCCACTTGGTTGGTAACTGGAGCCGTCGGATACTGGATTCGGGTTTGGGCGGGGAGCATGAAAGCGGTGAGTGTGGCGGCAATGATTGCGAGCCGGTTGATTCGGATCATCTGGGCACGATTGTCGCACAGCAGCGTAACCGATTTGATAAGATCCCATGGATGGGTTGACTCCCAATCGAAATGAGGTCCAATTTGCTACGTAATTTGCTTGCGGCCATTCTCGTGATCCCCGCCCTGGTGCTGGCCCAGAACACGTCCTGCTCCCTCTCCGGAACAATCGTGGATGCCGGTGGTGCCGCCATCCCCGGTGCGCGGGTAACGGTTGTTGCTCAGGAAACGGGATTCGTCCGCACCCTCAAGACGAATGCGACGGGCTTCTTCAATTATCCCGATCTGACCCCCGCTTCGTTCAACTTGAAGGTCGAAGCCGACGGATTCCGCTCCTACAACCAGACCGGGATCCGGATTTCGTCGTCCGAGCAGCGGTCGGTGGGTGAAATCCATTTGGCAGTCGGTGTGGTGACCGAAAGCGTCACGGTCACCGCGGAAGCGATTACCGTAAATACGACCACGGGCGAGCGTTCCGGCGAACTCACCGGCGAGCAACTGGACCAGATCGCCCTGCGCGGCCGCGATATCTTCGACGCCGTCAGCCTGATGGCCGGCGTTGTGGACACGTCCGACGGCCGCGACGCCCCCGGACCGACCAGCATCGGCAACATCTACATCATGGGCGGCCGCAACGACCAGAAAAACATGACCGTGGATGGCGTGACAAATCTGGATACCGGCTCCAACGGCAGCGTCCACTCCATGCCCTCGATGGATTCGGTTGCGGAAGTGAAGGTGCTGATGTCCGCCTACTCCGCCGAATTCGGGCGGAACCCGTCGTCAATCAACGTGATCACCAAAGGTGGCGGAAACAAGTACAAGGGCTCGATGGCTTGGTACGCGCGCAACGAGGCGTTCAACGCCAACGATTTCTTCACCAACAAGGCTGGTCGGCCCCGCACCCCCTATCGCTTCAACATCGCCAGCTACTCCATCGGCGGCCCGGTACGGATTCCGAAACTTCTTGGACCCAACCACCGCGTCTTCTTCTTCTGGAACCAGGAATTCCAGCAGCAGGTGGTGCAATACGGCACCAAAACCATCACGGTGCCGACCGCACAGGAACGCGCGGGCGATTTCTCCAATTCCCGCTCCACCAATGGCGCGCTGATCAACGTGAACGACCCCGCCAACGGCAAGGCACTGTTCCCGAACCGGATCGTGCCGCCGTCGCGCATCACGGCGACGGGCAAAAACATTCTGAACATCTTCCCGCTGCCGAACTACACTGATCCAAATCCCATCAACCGCTACCAGTGGAACTACTTCACGTCGGCGGCGGCGGCGTACCCTCGGCGCACGGAAACGGCGCGCGTGGATTGGTCCCCGAAGCA
>CAITMP010000348.1 GCA_903893525.1 uncultured Acidobacteriia bacterium
AGCAGGGTCGTGGCCATGC
Organism: uncultured Acidobacteriia bacterium; assembly: GCA_903893525.1. Lineage (GTDB taxonomy): Bacteria > Acidobacteriota > Terriglobia > Bryobacterales > Bryobacteraceae > BOG-234. The sequence goes on from CAITMP010000348.1 coordinate 20, forward strand.
CCAGCGAGACGAAAATGAGAGCTATGACGACTCGAAACTGACTGAAGAGGCGGAACGCCGTCAGATCGACGCAAAGAAGGGGAAGGCGACAGGTGAGGAGCGAATTCCGGTGCCCAGTTCGAGTTCGGAGGCACTTGAACGGGCTATCGACAGACTGGTCCGGCGCCTTGACCGTGCGGCGACGAACCTTGAAAAGTCCCTTGCGGACAGAGAACATCTCTCCCTGGTGCCACCACAGGCGATCGCTCGTCAGATTTGGATGGCACACATTGCCGCCTTCCTCGCGTCCCGGGTGGAGCAGTCTGAGGACGGGGAGGATTTCGTGTGTCTGGACCCGTGGCATTTTGCGAACTACGTACTTCGTATCTGCAGAGCATTGATCGGCAGCAAGGCCGGAGGCTTCCTCGACAAATTGCCGGCTGAATCGTGGGAGGGCCTCGACGGCGAATCGTTGAAGAAGGGTCTGTCGCTGCTGTGGACCTGCGTCGTCTGGGCGGCGGCTTTTATGGTTCACTACTACATCAACGGTCCAGGCAAGGAGGAATACGCGGAATCTCTGGCTGTTGTATCTGCTGAGTTGGTCGCCGCACGTTTTGTATGGAAAGCCCGAAAACTCGGTTGTGCGCCAGACGAGACGGACTTGGAACGGCGGTTCCCCGCGAGGGCGAAAACGTCGGTAGCTCAGCTGGCCAGAACCACCCGACGAGTGAATCATATTGTGGCCTTGATCGAGCAAGCGGAAATCAAACAAGATCCCGCATCGCTGGGGACTGAGGAGAGCGCACAGACTTGCAAAGGAGGAACTCTGGTTTTCAACCCGAAGCTTGGTGTCACCATGTTGTATCAGGATGCGGCCACGAAACAGTTTCCGGTCGTCAACTTCTCCAGCAAGGATAGTGATCAAAAGCGTTTCGTTGGCCGGGTGTCGCCAGTGCTCTCCGCCGGAAAGCCGTACGTTCTCTTCCTTGCGCGCCATGAAATCTCCGCTGCCTGACCGCCGGCAAGAATCGTTCAGCAGTACTTTGTATCCCGGCGTGTTGCAGATTTGTGAAGTCGGTCCACCGCGTTGGACGGTGCCGTCAACAAACGCGACCTGTCAACAGAGAAAACTGAGAGTTCGCACGAAAAAGCGCGGGGGGCCGACCGCAACCCCGGGGGTTCATCTTGCTTCACGAGCAACCGCGTTTCAAACCAGAGAGAACCCGAATCGGGCAAGAACTGCGGAATGTTGGGGATACAGGCGGGAGTGGAAAACGGCTGCTGTCAACAAAAACAGGGCGTCGGAATTCGGAACAGAAATGTGTGGCTCCCCGACATGGATTCGAACCACGACTCACGGCTCCAAAGGCCGCTGTCCTACCGTTAGACGATCGGGGAAGCTGGGTTGAAAGGCTGGCCTACGGCCATCACTTTCCTTTTAGTTTACATCACACCCTTCGCCGCCTAGTTTCGGAACGCTGCGGGTGTGGTCGCCACTGGACGAGTCATTGCGAACAGTCTATTTTCCCTCCAGCGCAAACGCCATGATGCTGTCGTCCGTCACGGGATTGTTGAAGAACCCGCCGCCGGTGGCCGTGATCACCACATACTGCCGCCCGTCCTTCCCCAAATACGTCATTGGGGTGGCCTCGGCCGCGCCGTTCAGCTTGTAGGTCCACACTTCCTTACCCGTCTTGGAGTCGAACGCCCGGAACCGCGCATCGTCCGTGGCGCCGACGAAAACCAAGCCCCCTGCGGTCACGATGGTCCCGCCGTTTCCGGGGCGTCCGGTATTCTGCTTGTCCGCGGGCAGACCGTCGGTGACACCCAGCGGCACGCGCCAGGCGAACTCGCCCGTGTTCACATTGACCGCCGTCAGGTTGCCCCATGGCGGTTGCTGGCAGGGAATTTGCTGTGCCGAACCCTCGATGCGGATGCTGTAGCGACCGCCACCCGGAAAACCTTCGTAGGGGCCGGTCGGATCCACGCGGTTGCCCTGACCGGCCGCCGGGGCGGGTCCGTCCTTGGGGTCGTGGTCGCGGACGCCCGACATTTGGCCCAGCTCGTTGGTGTTGACGAAGAGGTATCCCAGCTGCGGGTCGAAGGAGACGCCGCCCCAGTTCACACCGCCGTGGTTGCCGGGGAACTGCACGCGGAGCCGGTTGTACGCCGGTGGCAGGAACGGGCCCCCCATCTGCAGGCCTTCGCTCAATTTCTTGCAGCCCGCCTCGAACTCGGGCGTCAGGGTGTTGAGGTCCTTCTCGCTCATCGTCATGCGGACCAGCGGCTGCGGCTTGAGCGGGTAGGGCTGCGTCTTGGCCGCGCGCTCCAGGGGAACCTCGCTCTTGGCGACAGCACGCTCCTCGGTCCCGTAGATCGGTTTGCCTGTTACCCGGTCGAGTAGGAAAAGCAGCCCCACCTTCGATACCGCCGCGACTGCCGGAATCGTGCGCCCGTTTCGTTTGATGTCGAACAGCGCGGGCGCGCCCGTCATGTCGGCATCCCAAATGTCGTGGTGGACCACTTGGAAATGCCACAGGTATTTGCCGGTGTTGGCGTCCGCCGCGACCAAACTGGTGCCGTACAGGTTGTCGCCCTCGCGGTCTCCGCCATATTGGTCAACTGACGGAGCGCCGAACGGCAGATAGACGATACCCCGCTTGGCATCCACCGTGATTGCACCCCAAATATTGACGCCGGACCGGTTCTTCCAGCTATCGCCAGCCCACGTTTCATGCCCCTTCTCGCCGGGTCCGGGGATCGAGTGGAAGGTCCAGGCAACCTTGCCCGTGCGCATATCCCAGGCGCGGACGTCGCCCGCCGGGCCCAGTGCGGGGACTTCCTGTGTGGTGCCACCTGCGATGACGTAGTTCTTGTAGACGATCGGCGCGGCGGTCAGCGCGTTGCGTCCGGGCAGTCCGCGCATAATTTCAGCCGTGTTCATGTTGACCACGCCGTTGTCGCCGAAGGCGTTGTTGGGCTTGCCGGTCTTGGCGTCGACCGAATAAAGCTTGCCATCGCTGGTGCCGAAGACGATCTGGGAAGGAGTCTTGCCGTCGCCCGGCCAGTATTCGACGCCGCGGGTGGCAGGTGTGCCGGAGGGAAGGGGAAAGGCCCAGATTTCCTTGCCAGCAACGGGGTCGATGGCGACAACCCGGCTGTAGGGAGTGGAAAGATACATGATCCCGTCGATGACGAGCGGTGTGACGCTGCTGGGTCGGAATCCATTGCCGGCACCCCTGCCACCGCGACCACGACCAGCGCCCGCTGCCGGAGCCGGTGCATCGGGCACATCGCCCGCCGGCACCACGCCGCCGCGACCGCCCCGTCCCCCGCCAGCGGCATCGGCACCGAACGGAAAACCGCCCGCGCCCGTGAATCCCGCAGGGCGCATGTGGTATGTCCATGCGACTTTGAGCTGGCCCACGTTGGCGGGCGTCAACTGGGTAACCGGCGAATAGCGCATGGCACCCGCATCGTGGCCGTAGGTCTGCCACTCCTTGGCCGGATCGACCACCTGCCCACACAATGCTGCGGAAAACAAAACAAACCCAGCCAACCACTGAACGAACGCCATGGCCAGAGTCTATCAAGGCCGACCGGTGCAAGTCACCTGCCGGAAGCCAGGGCCGGAAGCGTCTGCCATTGCAATTCTGTCGATACAATAAAGACGAATGATCTCGCGCGCAGAAGCCATCGACATGTTCGCATCCGACGACCTGATCGGCGTCGGCATGGAGGCGGACGCGGTCCGCCGCAAACACCACCCGGACGGTGTCGTTTCCTACATCATCGACCGCAACATCAACTACACCAACTTCTGCACCGAGTATTGCAGCTTCTGCGCCTTCTACCGGCCGATGGGCCACAAGGAAGGCTACGTCTTGCCGCGCGAAGTGATCTTCGACAAGATCCAGGAGACCATCGACCTCGGCGGCACCGGCATGCTCTTCCAAGGCGGCCTGCACCCGGACCTCAAGATCGAGTGGTACGAGGACCTGTTGCGCGCGATCAAGGCGAAATTCAACATCTGGTGCCACTGTTTTTCGGCTCCGGAGATCGTGAATATTGCCCAGGTGAGCGGTCTCTCTCTGCGGGACACGATTGCCCGCCTGCGCGACGCGGGGCTCGATTCGATTCCGGGTGGCGGAGCCGAGATTCTGGACGACGCAGTCCGTTACCGCATCAGCCGTCTGAAGTGCGGTGTCCAGGAATGGATCGACGTCCACCGTACCGCCCATGCACTCGGCATGCGGACGACGGCAACCATGATGTTCGGCTGCGGCGAGACGATCGAGCAGCGGATGAACCACTTCGACATCGTGCGGCAAATCCAGGAGGATACCGGCGGGTTTACCGCTTTCATCCCGTGGGCTTTCCAGCGCGAATTGACCTCGCTTGGCCGCTTCATCAAGGAGGAAGCCACTGCGGTGGAGTATTTGAAGAACCTGGCGGTTTCGCGAATCTACTTGGACAACATTGTCAACATCCAGAGCTCCTGGGTGACTCCCGGACTGAAAACCTGCCAGATCGGGCTGCGTTTCGGCGGCAATGACGTGGGCAGCATCATGATCGAGGAAAACGTTGTGTCTGCGGCGGGAACCCACCACCAGGCGACGGAGGAAGAGCTTCGCAGGCTGATCCGCGACGCCGGCTTTGTCCCCAAGCAGCGCGATACCCTCTACCGGACCTACTTCCTCAACTAGGCATTTCCGTGGCAGCTTGGATTGTCGAGTACTGCGAGGAGTTTGTACCCGAATTCGAGATGCTACCCGCTCCTGTCCGAGTTGAAGTGGCAGCTCTCACGGAACTTTCTTGAACACTTTGGTCCCACCTTGGGACGACCGCGAGTGGATACCTTGAAAGGTTCCAGTCATGCGAATATGAAAGAGTTACGGTTTTCCGCTGCTGATGGACAATGGAGGTTGGCGTTCGCCTTCGATCCTCGGCGGAGGGCGATTCTCTTGGTGGCCGGCGACAAGCATGGAGTCGGTCAACGGCGTTTCTACGAAGAATTGTTGCGCAAAGCCAGTCTTCGATTTGAGGCCCATTTGGGGCGGTTGCCCGGCAACAAAGGAAGAGGTTGACATGCCTGTCAGTGCCAAGGACATGACTGCTCGGCTTGAACCTGAGCTGCGCGCTCAGGTCGAGACCCGCGCCGCAGATCTGAATGCCCAGGAAACGGCCCGACGGGAATTACGTCGCGCGCGAAACCGAGCGAGAACCAACGTGGCGAAGGCCCTGCGGATCACTGCGGAAGATGTCTCGCGGATTGAGAAGCATAGCGATCTCTTCTTCTCCGCGTTCCAGAAGTCGGTGGCGGCAACCGGTGGAAAACTCACACTTGTCGCCGAGTTCCCCGACCGCCCAAACATCCTGCTGCGAGGGTTCTCCGACGATCAGGAATCGGCAACGCCCGCTCGCAAACTCGCCAAAAGAGCGATCGGATTGGTGCAAACCGCCAGCCAAGGCTGACATCCCAATCGGTAAATCCGCCAGGCGCAAACCGATGAGGCAAGTTCCGATTGGGTGACGAGATGGCTGGGCACTGTGGCGGTCCCATGCGGCGCTACGGATTCGTGCTGAATCGAAAATCCGGGGCGGTCGACAGGAATACCGATTTCCGGGAATCCCAGGCACGTCTGCGCGCTGCCGGATTCGACGTTCGCGAGTTTGAATGCGGAGGCAATCCACGGCTCTCGGCACTGATGGCGGTGGCGGAAGGCTGCGACGTCGTGGTCGCGTGCGGCGGGGACGGAACCGTGAACGCCGTTGCCTCGGCGGTCCATCGAACCGCTGCCACGCTGGGCGTCCTCCCCTTCGGAACCCTCAACCACTTTGCCAAGGATTTGGGGATCTCCACCCTCGAAGCCGCCATGCAGGCCCTCCTGCACGGTCCGGAGCGCACCGTCGACGCGGGTTTCGTCAACGGCCACATCTTTCTCAACAACTCCGGCGTGGGTGCCTACCCGGCGATGGTCCGCGAACGGGAGCGCGTGCGGCGCGCCGGAATCCCCAAGTGGCCGGCCTTTCTGCTCGCATGTTTGCGCACGCTCTTCAGGATGCCCTTCCAAAGACTGCGGATCGAGGCCGACGGCCGCTCCGTTTCCAGGACCACGCCGTTTGTCTTCATCGGCAACAATGTCTATGCGCTCGCGGGCAAGTCGACGGGTACACGCTCGCGACTCGATCAGGGCGTGTTGGGCGTTTGCAGTGCGGTGCGGGTCGGCGCCTTTGGCATGCTGCGGCTGGCCGTGCGGACAATGCTCGGAACCGTCCGGGATGACCGCGATCTGGTGGCTTTCACCGCGCGCCAACTCACAATTCGCCGGAAGCGCCCTCTCCATGTTTCACTGGACGGCGAGGTCATCCGGATGAAGGGGCCACTGCAGTATTCAATCGACCCGCGATCCATCCGTGTCCTGGTTCCCCCCGCAACCGCACCGGAGCCGAAATGACCCGGACAATCGTCCACATTTCGGATTTGCATTTCGGCGCGGTACATTTGGATACCGTCGAACCGCTGGTCGCTGCGATCCGTGCAGTGGAGCCGGATTTGGTCGCGGTTTCAGGCGATTTGACGCAACGCGCGAAGCTATCCCAGTTCCAGGAGGCGAGGCTCTTTCTGGACTGCCTTCCGGGCCAGCTAATCGTTGTCCCCGGAAACCACGACGTACCCGCAATCGGCAATCCTTGGCAGCGCTTCTTTTCCAGTTGGGGCCGGTTCCGCAGTCAGATCCACCCCGAAACGGAGCAAACATACTCGGATCCCGGGCTCGCCGTGATCGGAATCAACACCGCCCGAGCCCTGGCCTTCAAAGGGGGCCGGATCAACCGCCACCAGATGGAGAAAGTGCGGGCGTTTTTCCATGCCGCCACCCCCTCACAAGTAAAGGTTCTGGTGGTCCACCATCCGTTGGATATACCCCATGTTTGGCCAGGGGTGTCGGCGGGCCGTGCCCGCACGGCGTTTGATCACTGGAAGGATTGCGGTGTGGATCTGATCCTCGCCGGGCATGAGCACCGCGCATTTGCCGGAGGCGTCCAACATCTCCGCATCGGCAGCCATGATGCGATTGTGGTCCAAGCGGGCACCGCGACCTCCAGCCGGGTTCGCGGCGAGGCCAATTCCTTCAACGTCATCCGCACCACCGCAGCCGCGCTTGTTGTGGAGCGGATGAGCTGGGACGCCGGACGGAATCGGTTTCGGGAGACCCACGTCGACCGGTTTCCAAGGCAGTTCTAAGCCCCCAGAACGCGCACCACGCTCGCAATGATGGAATCCGGCGTCAATGGTTTGGGTAAAAATTCCACCCCAGGCTTCAGAATCCCCCGGTTGACGATGACATTCTCCGTGTAGCCGGACATGAACAGCACCTTCAGTCCGGGCATCTCGCGCTGCAGCTGCTCCGCCAGTTCCTTGCCGGACATTCCGGGCATCACCACATCGGTCAGCAACAGGTCGATCCGCTGGCCGGAACTCCGCACCTGGGCCAACGCCTCGACACCGTTCGTGGCCGCCAGAACCCGGTAGCCCTTGCTTTCGAGAATTTCCCGAATCAGCTCCCGGACATTCTCCTGGTCTTCGACCACAAGAATGGTTGCGTTTCCGGCGAGGGCATGGCCTGGCGTCGTGTCTTCCACAACCAACGGAACGGATTCGGCAACCGGCAGGTACACCTTGAAGGTACTGCCCTTTCCGGGTTCGCTGTAGACCCAAATCCAGCCACCGCTTTGGCGCACAATGCCGTAGACTGTGGCCAGACCCAGACCTGTACCGGCACCTGTCGGCTTGGTGGTAAAAAACGGTTCAAAAATACGGGACGCGACCTCGGGCTCCATCCCTATGCCATTGTCTGTCACGGCGAGAAGAACGTAGTTGCCTGGAACAACCTCCTCCGGATGCTGGTCCGCATAGGAGGCGTCGAGTATGACCCTGCTGGTTTCCAGAACCAGCCGGCCACCCTCGGGCATGGCGTCGCGGGCATTCAGCAGCAGGTTCACCACCACCTGATGCATCTGGCCGGAATCCGCCATCACCATCGGCAGGCCTTCATCAAGGAAGCTGACCACTTCAATATTTGCCGGGATGAGCCTGGCCATCAGTGACCAGGTTTCCCGAACCAGGGCGTTGAAATCCAACGGACACGGCTTGATCACCTGGCGCCGACTGAAGGCGAGCAACTGTCCCGTTAGTTCCGCTGCCCGTTCCCCGGCAGTCTGTATGCTGGAAACCCGATTCCGCGAGCGCCCCTTCACGTCCGGATCGTTGAGGATCAAACTGCAGTAACCGATGATCACTGTCAGCAGGTTGTTGAAGTCATGCGCGATCCCACCGGCGAGCCGACCCACGGTCTCCATCTTTTGAGCTTGGGCCAGCTGTGCCTCCAGCTTGGACCGGACTTCCACCGATTTCTTGCGCTCGCTGATGTCCCGCATCGCAACCACGCGGGCTTTCCGCCCGCGGTATGTGGAATTGCAGCCCTGCGTTTCAATGTCGAAGTGCGATCCGTCCTTGCGGATTCCCACGATCTCCAACGGCTTCAAGTTGCTACCGCCGGAGATTCGATCCTGGAGCTTCACGATTGATTCCCCGGTTAGGATGGTGGGGCGGCCCGTGCTCCCAATCAGTTCCCCGGGGGAGTCATATCCGAAGAGTTGGGAGAACTGTGGGTTGGCCTCCACGATCCGAACGCCGTCGTGGATCATCACGCCTTCGAATGCCGTCTCGGCCAATGTGCGGAACCGGGATTCGCTTTCCGCCAGCAGCCCGTTGCGCTGCCGCAGTCTCCAGACGAGGCCGGCAAAAACCAGGATCAGAATTGCCAGAACCATGGCTCCCCAGCCGAGGGCACGAACTTTCATCCGTTCCTGGTTGAGCGCATCCACGGATTCCGACATCAGGACCGGGAACATGCTCCAATGTGCCAACACGGGCGTCAGTTGTTGATTTTCGCTAAGCTTCGCAATTTCATCCCTAATCTCATCCGCCGGGCCCTGCGACTCGAAGGTGGAAGCCAGCGCAAGCTGGCGTACCGGCACCCCTGAAGGGATGATCCGGAGGGGCTCGCTGGCCGCGCCGTCCAGCAACCCGATCACTCCGGCGTACTGGTCCACATATGCCGCATCGGCCATTCCCCCGTGGATCGCCCCGATGGCTTCCGTCGTGGATCCGCGCGGGATCCGGACCGAGCCGGGCACCAGCCGGGCTACTGCCAATCGGTGGACTTCGAGGTTGTTGAACGCGATCCGGGCCGAGGCCAAGTCCCCCAAATTGTGGAATGTTGACTTCTCGCGCACCAGGAACGCCGTCTCGGTTGCCAGATACGGCGTGGTCAGATGCACCAAATTGCGGCGTTCCGGCAGATCCGTGAGCAGGACAAAAAAGTCGAGGCGCTGCGACCGCAGGTCCTCCATCGCCATTGCGGCCTGCACCCACTCCAACCGGATGCCCCGTCGCCGGGCAGCCTCCTGGACCATCGATACTGCCAAGCCCGTCGGCTTGCCGTCGTCACCGCGGTAATGCAACGGCCGGTCGCCGCCGTAGCCGATCTTGTACACCTTGGCCGGGTCCGTGTGGCTCCGGTCGCAGGCGCTCGTCGTCAGGCCTGAGGCCGCCAACGCCAGAGCTGCCAGAACCGGCAGAATGCGGGTGGATCGTCCGCGCACGGTACCAGCCATGCCAGCCAAATCGATGCCCGCAAAATGAGTTTCGTCCACCACGTCCCTACTCCAGTTTCCTACATCGCGTGCGGGGTGCGCCCCGCGCCGCAGGTTCTGGATGTTCATGCCGGGGTGGATACCTCCATAGCGACCACTTGCTTGGGGAAAATGTTTTTGGCCCCATATCCGACCCAACCAATCCCCGTCACGCTATCTGCGGCGGGCATAATCGCTCAGTAATGCGGAGGCTCCAATTCAAACTCAACCACTGCAGGTCAACAACTTTGGCCTTCACACTTATGCCGGAAGAACCTCAAAAAGCTTCAGACAAACAGGGCGGAAAAAGATCGGAAAGCATGAACCCAATACATTGTGTTGTAACCAAGTGCCGGCTACCGGCCATTGACACCCAAAAAGTCCTCTGCTAACCTACTTCAAACACTTATGTCCAAAGCACTCGGAGCCTTCCCCGCAGTACTATTCGTCCTGTTTTCGTCGTCCGCTTTCGCCGGGCAGATTCCAGTCATCAACCTGTCACTCTCGGCTGACCTTCCCTCCAGCGGAATCCAGGAACTCGCGCTCACCAACGAAACCGGTACCGGCAGAGGTTGCAACTCCACCTATGTGGTCTGCGATGCGCTCGAAATCACAAACTGGACCCTCACCATCACCTACTCGAGCTCTTTCTACAACCACGCCGGGCCCGCACTGGCCACGCCCTTTGTTCTGCATTGGCAGGGTTCCAATGACAACCTCGTGTCCACCGCCGACACGCTGCTCGACTTCGACCTCTGCAACGGTGCCGACG
>CAITMP010000349.1 GCA_903893525.1 uncultured Acidobacteriia bacterium
CCCTCAAGCTCCAGCAGTCCGCTCAGCCGGGTTCGGACGCGGTCGTTCCAAGAAGAGACCGTCAGCGCGTCATCCAGGCGATCGAGCCATTCCTCGGCACGAAGACCCAGGGTTGAAATCGACGCGGCAGCGATCACCACACCGGCGATGGAAGTGACGGAGCTCATGCCATCACTCCGTCGGTGTTGGGCCGGCTGATGCGTTTGAAGCTCGCTTCGAACTCCGTCCAGCCGGCCTCGGATTGAAGCAACCTCAGTTCGCCTCCGTGGAGTCGGGTCAGCTCGCGCGCCAGATTCAAACCAAGGCCGTGCCCGGGGACGTTTTCGGCGATGGAGCCGCGATGAAAGCGCTCGAAGATGCGGTCCCGGAGTTCCGACGGAATGGTTCGACCGGTGTTGCCGACGCGAACGCGAACCTGAGCCGCCTCGCTCAGCGCAACGATGCGGATGCGACCTCCGGGCTCGTTGTATTTGCGCGCATTCTCCAAGAGATTTTGCACGATGATGGAGGTGTAGCGGCTCTCGCCCTCGATGGTAAGGTCCGGCGCAACTTCGGCTTCAATGGCATAGTCGGTGCCCTCCGGAAGCGTTTCCAAATCGTCGAGGCCGGCCTCTAAAAGACGCGAAAGGTTTACCGGTCCGAAATGCAGCTGCAGCCGGCCGGCGTCCACACGGGAAAGCAGCAGGAGGTCCTCGATGACGCTGGACAGGCGGTAGGTCTGATGGACGAGGTCATCGATTTCCTTTCGTCCATCGAGCGAGAGCGCTTCGCGTGAAAGGAGTTCCTCCAGTCCGGAGCGTAGGACGGCGACGGGTGTCTTGAGCTGATGGGACGCATCGGCGGAAAAACGGATCGCGCGCTGAAGTCCCTCGTGGGTCAGCACCAGCTCCGCTTCGGCGACGGCTCGCTTGGCTCGATTCTCTTCCGAATCAACGGCGAGTTGCTCCACCGGAGCGGAAAGGCGGGCCGAGAAAAACCCGCTCGCAACCAAGCCACCGAGAAGCACCAAGCCACCGCTTCCGAGAAAGCTCCAACGCAAGTGTCGCTGACGTGCCAGCAGTTCACCCAACGGGTAGAGGCAGACCTCTTCAGCGGGTGGAAACATGGATCCTGGATTCAGTGGCTTGTGGAAAACCAAATTCGCCACGCCGTCCACTTCAATGCGTGCGGGTTCTTCGGCGGCGGTCGTGGAACGTGTCGCCTCCGCGAGCGTGATGCCGAGTTTGGCCCGGGCGCTCAAAGAAACGTCGGTGAGATGCAGTTGCTGTTGGAGCCAGATGCCACGGCGCACGCCACGTTCAGGTCGGAGTGCCACGGGGTCGGAGGGCTTGAATCCTATCGCAAGCGCGGCGATTGCCTCGCCGGTTTCGGTAGAGATGATCGGCGTCGCGATCACCTCCGCCACTTCCTCGGTACCGGTCTCCGTGCGGCGGAGTAGGTAACCAATCTGATGCCCGTGCGGCAGACCACTCAGCGAGATCTGCCGTTCCTCTTCCGGTGAGAGCGGGCCAGGATCGGGTGCGTTTCTCGGAGAAATCACGGCACCGTTCAAATCGAGAAACCGATAAAACACCGCCTCAAGGCCGACTCCTGAGCCGGAGGCCCCGTTCGAAGGGGGCGTCATCACGTCGCGCATCTCGTCCTTGGCGATCGTGTAGAGCAAGTCGAGCGCGTTGTCCTCGAGTGCCGCGTGGATGCGCGGCTTGCGGACCAGGGATCGGCAGATCTCGGCGAAAGTGGCCTGCCGGGTCTCTTGGATGCCGTGCAGGGCGCGTAGCTCCGTCTGGAATTCGCGCTGGAGTCCGCTGGTGACGCTCTCCGCCATCCCACGTTCGGCGAGGTACAACCCGGCTCCGCTGACCGCGATGACCATCAGCATCATCACCACCATCAGCTTCAGGCGATAGCCATCGACCCGGCCCGGGCCGGCCGTTCGAGGGGTGATGGAAGCAGACGGAGTCACGGGAGGAGATCAGGGGAAATCGATCCGGACCGTTCCCGTGGCGGGGATCTCGACCGGTTTCTCAAGCGTGGTTTTGCTGTTGATCCAGGCCTTAAGTGTGAACCGGCCAGCCGGCAGGCGATCGAAGTGGTATTGCCCCCCGGTGTCGCTAAGAACGAAATACGGTGTCTCCAGCACGAGAATCAACCCACGCATGTGTTCGTGGATATCGCAACGGAGGGTCACCAAACCTGGCTTGTCGAACCATTGGGAAGGCACCGGCCTCTCATCCGACCGGTAGCGGCCAAGATCAAATCGCTTCGGCGGC
>CAITMP010000350.1 GCA_903893525.1 uncultured Acidobacteriia bacterium
ACAGACCGGTTGTGGTCCAGGTCCGACGTACGGTTGAGCAGCAGTCCCGCCGGCACCGCCGCCGCGATGCGGTCCACGACGGCCATGTTGCGCCCCTCGGAGAAATTCGGCACGCACTCCACAATCATGTCCGCTTGTCCTTGAACGGACGGCGCAAATGCCGGCGGATGCCAAACGGGAGGGGCCGGACCAATGCCGCCACCACCTTGTAGACCAACCCCGGCACCACGATGACCCGGCCTCCGTCCAACTCCCGCAGCGATGCCTCCACCACATAGGCAGCCTTGAGCCAGAGCCAGTCCGGGATGCCCCGGCGGTCCACGCCCAAGGTGTCATGGAATTCGGTGTAGGTGAAGCCTGGACAGAGCGCCTGCACGCGCACCTCGGATTTTGCGTCGCGGAGTTCGATATCCAGCCCTTCCGTAAAACTGTTCATCCAAGCCTTGGTGGAGCAATAGCTCACATTGCCGGGATTGGTGGAGAAGGCCGCCACCGAAGAAACGTTGATGACAGCACCGCTATTGCGTTTCACCATGAGCCCGAGGGCCGCGTGGGTGAGCCGAACGGTCGCCATTACATGCAGTAGATACATGTTGCGCTGCCCTTTTGGATCCGCTGTCCAGAAATAGCCCAAGGTGCCAAACCCCGCATTGTTCACTAGAAGTTCGAGCCGGGGACAGTCGCGGATCGCCTGTTCGACGGCTGCCAAACCAGATTCCGTGACCAAATCGGCAACCAGCGGCTGAACGTCGGTCGGCAGTTGGCGTGCCAGTTCAGCCAGCCGCTCTCCGCGCCGCGCAACCAAAATGAGATCATAGCCGCGCTCGGCCAACTTCCGGGCGAAGGTTTCGCCGATACCGCTGGATGCGCCGGTAATCAGTGCGACCGGACGGCTGCCGGGCTCATAGGCCATAATCGACATTCTATCGGTTGCCCGCAGGCGGTTTGCCGCGCTAGGCTTGTGAGATCGGATGACTTTGGCTGAAACATGCGGTTGTCGGCTGCTGTACTCGAGCGACCAATCTTTGCTGCTTGAGTTTCGGGACGGCACGGACCGGCTCCTCCTGACGCTCGATGTCATCCGCGCCGCCGACCTTCCCGGTCTGGTGAATCTTCACCCCGCCTACGCGACCATCCTGCTTGTCTTCGACCCGGTGGCAACAACCCACGCTGAACTCGCCGGGCGCCTGCTGCCGCTGCTGGAACATGCACCCGAACGTGCCTCGCACGGCCCAATTCGTACCGTGGAGATCCCCGTGCGTTATGGCGGTACCGATGGACCAGACTTGGACTGGGTCGCCGAACACCACGGGATCACGCCCGCCGACGTGGTCGAATTGCATTCCGCAGCTGACTACGAAGTGCGGTTTCTAGGATTTGCGCCGGGCTTTGCCTACCTGTCGGGCCTACCTGCGGAACTGGCCACGCCCCGGCTTGATTCGCCCAGGACGGTGGTGCCCGCGGGAAGCGTCGGCATCGCCGGAGCCCAAACCGGTGTGTACCCCGCTGCAAGCCCGGGAGGCTGGCGACTGATCGGCAAGACGGATCTGAGAATGTTTGACACGTCGCGCGACCCCATGAGCCTGTTGGAGCCCGGAGACCGGGTGCGGTTTCTGCCTATATGATCGTGGTGCAATCGCCCGGGGCATTTACCACCGTACAGGATCTGGGCCGACCCGGCTATGGACTGGCGGGTCTTTCCCGCGCCGGCGCCGCGGATCCGGTCGCCCTGAGGTTGGGAAACATACTGCTGGGAAATCGGGAGAACACGGCTGCTCTGGAAATGACACTCCTAGGTGGAACGTTCCAATTCCTACAAGGTGCGGATGTGGTGGTGGCAGGTGCGACGTGCGGACCCAGCATGTGGCAGCCGATCCGGGTCGCGCCCGGTGGCATCCTGAAGCTCGGCCCAATCATGGGCGGTGTTCGCAGTTACCTTTGCATTCGCGGCGGCATCCGGGTTCCGCTGGTCGGAGGTAGCGCATCGACGCATGTACATGGCGCACTGGGGGGCCTCGAAGGGCGGGCGCTGCGGAAGGGCGATGTGCTTGAAGTGGGGAGCGGAGAGGCGTCCGGCGTGATTCGTAGCGGTCTGCGACCGGAAGTTCTGGCGACGCTGGCCTACCGATCCACCCTGCGGGTCACACCCGGTCCACAGGCGGACCGGTTCGACGCCAGCAATCTCGCCCGCTTCCACTCCCAAGCGTACAAAGTGTCAAACAATTCCAACCGCCTCGGCATCCGCTTGGAGGGTCCTGCCCTATCCTTATCAGATGGTGCAGAAATGACAACCGAAGGCGTTCCTTTGGGTGCTGTGCAGGTTGCGGCCGGTGGCCACCCCATTATCCTGTTCGTGGACCAACAGACGACCGGCGGATACCCGAAGATCGCCAACGTAATCACCGTGGACCTCCCCTCCGTGGGCCAGTTGCGACCCGGCGACGAGGTAAGGTTCCAACAAGTCGATCCATCCGAGGCACAACGGTTGATCCTGGACCGGGAGACATTGCTGCGCTCGGAGGAGATTTTCCTGTGATAGCCCTCCTGCGCTCCGCCTCAAAGGATCAACGGCGTGTGCTCTTGGCCGCCCAGCTTGGCTGGATGCTGGACGGCATGGACGCACTTTTGTATTCGTTCGCGTTGGCAGGCATCCAGCGTGAATTCGGCATGACTTCGGCCCAGGCGGGATTGCTGTCCTCGATCCCGTTGGTGACGGGTGCAATGGGCGGCGCACTTGCGGGGTATCTGGCGGATCGGTATGGCCGGGCACGGGTACTGGTCTGGTCCATTCTTGTCTATTCCCTCTTCACCGGACTGACGGCGACAGCCCGCAATCCCTTCGAGATGGGCTTGTGGCGCGCACTGATGGGATTTGGCCTAGGGGCGGAATGGTCGGCGGGATCGGTGCTGGTGGCGGAATCGTGGCCGACGGCCAGCCGGGGCAAGGCGGTGGGATTTGTGCAGTCCGGGTGGGCCTTGGGGTATATTTTGGCGGCCTTGCTGGCCGGTAGCGTGATCCCGCGCTACGGTTGGCGGGCATTGTTCGTTTGCGGGGTTCTTCCGGCTCTGGTGACGGTCTGGATTCGGCGCGCCGTCCCGGAGCCTGCGGTGTGGAGAGTCTCGGCGCAGCGTCCGGATCTGTCGATCCTGATCACACCAAGGATTGCGCGGCCTCTGCTTGTCGCGACGGCGGTCTGCACCAGCCTGTTATTTGCCTATTGGGGATTGTTCACGTGGATTCCCGCATACCTGGCCACGCCGTTGGCGCGCGGAGGTGCGGGAATGAGCGTGGTGAAATCGGCAGCCTGGGTTGTACCGATGCAATTGGGATCTTTCGCGGGCTACAACTTGTTTGGCATCTTCGCCGACCGGTTTGGGCGTCGTCCGACCTTCCTCACTTTCGTACTCGGAGCCGCAGTGCTGGTTCCGATCTACGGCTTGGCTGGAGCGAATCCAACATTGTTGATGGCATTGGGACCATTCATTGGCTTCTTCGGCCACGGCTATTTCAGCCTGTTCGGCGCCATGCTGGCCGAATTGTTTCCGTCCTCGATCCGGGCGACGGCACAGGGCATTGCCTACAACGCCGGAAAGGCGGTCAGCGCGTTTGCGCCTTGGACTATCGGGGCGATTGCGGACACACGGGGGATCGGAACGGCCCTCGGTTTTACCTCCGCGTTCTTCGTCCTTGGAGCCGCTCTGATCTTTCTACTGCCGGAAACAAAAGGGGAGGAACTGCAATGACGATGGACATAAATTGCGATATCGGCGAAGTTCCCGAGATGATCGAAGGAGGTGGGCAGGAGTCGATTCTGCCCCACTTGACCTCGGTCAACATCGCTTGTGGTGGACATGCAGGCGATGAGCGGATGATGCGGGTGTCGGTCGACCAGGCCCGCCGGTATGGACTCAAGATAGGTGCCCACCCATCCTACCCCGATCGTGCGAATTTTGGGCGGCTGGAACTGGACATGCCGCTAGGGGCAGTGGAGCAGACCGTTCATGAGCAGATTTTGGCTTTGGTGAAGATCTGCGGCGGCATCGCACATGTAAAACCGCATGGGGCGCTGTACAACCAAGCTGCACGGGATGAGAAGCTGGCGATGGCGGTGGCGAGGGGCGTGGGTCGATTCAGCCGGACCGTCACACTGGTGGGGTTGGCCGGATCCAAGATGCTGGATGTATTCCGGTCGGAGGGCTTTCCCGTCTTGGCCGAGGGGTTTGCCGATCGCCGGTACGAATCGGACGGATCATTGCGCAACCGCCGTTTGCCGGGGGCGCTGATCCAAGATCCGTCGGATGCGGCAGCACAGGCTGTGCGGCTCGCGAAATCGGGAGTTGCTGAAACGATTTGCATCCACGGGGATACGCCCGGGGCAGCAATGATTGCTGCGGCCGTGTCGAAAGCTCTCCGGGGAGCCAGCTCTTAGTATTCGAAATATTTTTTCAGCCGGAGAAACGGCTGTTCCAAGACAACCCAGCTGGTGATCGCCATCACCAAAACCGCTAAGACTGTGAGAGCCCATCCGATCGGTGGCCAAAACAAATGATTGTAGTTTTGGTAGACACTGATGGCCACCCAATGGAGCACATACATACCGTAGCTGTATTTGCCGATTGTGCCCAGCGGCTGGCTGGCTAGTAGCCTGTACAGCGTCGATTTCTTAGACAGCGAGAGCACAAGGACCATCGCCAAGGTGTAGATGGTAGCCGTCCCACTGTCCTTGAGGATTTGAACAACCGGTAGGCGGGTGCCACTCAAGAGAGCGAAACTGGCGATTCCTACGGGCAAGATGCCGAGAGTGGCATATGAAGCGTAGCGTTTTAACGACGGACCGACACCGGACTCTTCGGTCAACACCGCAAGCAGCGATCCCATTGCCAAGGCATCGATGCGGCAGAGCGTGAAATAGGCGGTCGGGTGTCCGCCCCATTGCAGTGCGCAGCGAGTTGCCAGCGCGATTGGAATCGTGGAAAGGAGGACCCAGCGAAGCTGCCTTCGAGGCAGGAAACTGGCAACAAACGGCCACACCATGTAAAAGTGTTCCTCCACCGCGAGGCTCCAGAAGTGGGCCTTGGCCTGCCAAGCATGAGTCTCCACCGGGATGTCCAAGAATGTCATCGCCGCGTTTTGCAGGTAGGCCCAATACCAAAACTGAGTTGCAAAGGGCAGCTTTTCCCCCATGCCGAGCGAAGGCAGAACCACGAAGACCACCAACAGGAAACCATAGTAAAGCGGGAAAATGCGCAATACCCGGCGCATGTAGAAATTTTCCAGGTGGTGCGGGCGGTTTCGGGTGCGGAGCAAAATCCGCGTAATGAGGAATCCGGAAAGGACGAAGAATAGATCCACGCCAGTGCCGCCGAAGCTCGCAAGAACGAGAATGAATTTCGGGGGGCGCGTCGGCAGCGCATAGGCAAGAAAATGCCCCGTAATGACCATAAGGACTGCCAAGGCCCTCAAGCCGTCGAGCGCGGGAAGATGTTGGTCCAGTCCAGTCGGGTCCACCTTGGACTGGCCCCGCGATAGCGCGAGAGGGCTGGGGGAAGGCGAACTCATTCGGTACCGTTTGAGGATAACATCCTCAAACTGGTTAAATCAGGCTCTCCAGGTAATCCACCACGCGTTCAAACGGGTCAAAACCGAACGCCTTGGCAATCGGGGCCCGCAAATTCGAATTCGCGTTGACGTCGTAGAAGATCAGACGCCCGTCCTTGGCTTCCAGATACTCGATGCCGCCAACATCCAAGCCCCCGGCGGCCATGATCCGCCTTCCCGCCTCGACCGCTGCCGCTGGAACCTCGGGGTATGGATGGAACTCGACCGGCGCGACCGGCTTCACCTCGGGAATTTCACAAGTCCCTTCACCGTCCACGGGATTGCAGACCTCCGACGGGCAGAGGTTGAACGCGCCGTGGGAAACCACCCGCATGGCATAGAGCAGTTCGCCGCCGAGGAACTCCATGCGGATAATCCCGCGTTCGGGGTCGGTTTCAAAATACTCCTGCAACAGGAGGAGGTTATCGGGGAGCCAAATATCCGGACGGTCCCGCAACAACACGTGCAACTCCCCGGGAGCGTTCAGCAGGAACATCCGGGCACCACTACCACCTTGCTCCGGCTTGACCAGGGCGGGCCAATGGTTCCAATTCGCCAAGGCGGTTCCCGCGTCGTTGAAAGCGAGGGATTTCGGGTGGTCGATGCCAAGCTGCTTCATCAGCGCACCTTGCGCCGATTTCGAAAGCTCCAAGGCAAAGGCCTGTGAACCGTTCAAGACCCGCGCGCCGCCCATTTCCAAGGTGCGCATCAGGGACAGGCAAAGAGGTACCGCGCGAGTATTTCCGCGCACGTAGGCGCTGGGGCTGGCTTGGTTGAAATAAAGCGGAGCCTTCGGGAGCGCATCGGGGTCAAAACAGGCCCACTTCAGATCAAACACGCCATAGTTGATACCGCGTGCATCCAAGGCTGCGAAGAGCGGCTTCTGCCACTCGGGGTGTTCGTGGAGAACGATCAGATCCATTTCGTTGATGTGCTCAGTAGGTCGGCGCTCAGTGGGTCATCGAATAAACGACGTAATCGGCTGCGATGCGGAAGGACGTGGCGGAAAATTTGGCGTCGTAGCGCGGCTCGTCAGCCCACTCCCATGAGTCGCCCAAGTCCATGTTGTGGCAGATGGCGACCACAACCCGGCCTTTTTGGTCGTAGATGCCGCGCCACTTGGCCTCGTAGCCGTCCTGTTCGTAGGTCCGGCCGCTACGAAGGTATTGCGCGCCGGGCACCTGGTACTTGTCGTCGAGATCGTAAACGGTGTGGAAGATCGCCTCGCCCTTCGGCAGGTCAACGATTTCCCTGTCCGGGAAAACCTTCCGCATGCTCTCCAAAAACACGGCCCATTCGTACGTGCCGTGGAAATCGTCGCACATGAAGAAGCCGCCGCGATCGAAGAATTCGCGCATTTTCAGTGCCTGGTCGTCTGTGAGCGCCCAATGGCCCACTTCGACGGCATAGAGCCACGGATAGTTGTAGGCATCGTCGCCGTCATCCAGATCGACGGGCTGCTCGACGGAACGCACGTGTATACGTGTAAGACGGCGGAGTGCCGCCGACATGTGGCGGTCGGCCCGAGGGTAATCCGTAGTCCAGCTGGACCCGCCCTCCTTCCAATTGCCGCCAAAACCACGGAAGCCACCACCGCCCCGCCGTCCAAAACCACCACCCCCAAAACCACGCCCACCGGCAGCTTGGGGGTACATCAGGCGGGCGAATTGCCATTCGGTCTTTTCGTTGTAATCGGGCGGGAGGGGAAAGTTTTCGTATTCGCGACCAGGATACTCGCGGAAGGGACGGGGGTTGTTTGTGCCCCAGCGAGACGGTCCCGAACCGCGCTGGAGCGCGAGCGCAGACCCGATGACCACCACCAAGCAACCCGCTGCGAGGAACGCTGTTGAGATGCGCATAGGCCCGATTGGATATCAGGGTATCACGGGGAGCAGCCCGCAGTTGTCCCTAGTGGGTCATCGCGTACATGATGTAGTTCGTCGCGATCTTGATCCCGAGCGACGAAAACTTCTCCGGGTAGCGTGGATCGTCGGCCCACTCCCAGGAATCGCCTAGATCCATGTTGTGGCAGATGGCGACCATCAGCCGACCGTGGTCATCGTAAATGCCGCGCCAACGGGCTTCGGTGCCGTCGTACTCATAGATTCGGTGCGAATACAAATACTGGGCGCCCGGAACCTGGTAGCGGTCAGTCAGGTCGTAGAGAACGTGGAAGATGGGGTCGGCTGTGGGGATGTCGACAATCGGCCTGTCCGGGAAAACTTGGCTCATGATGCGCGTGAAACCGGCCCACTCGCGGGTGCCATGGAAGTCGTCGCACATGAAAAAGCCGCCCCTCATGAGGTAGTCACGGAACTTCTGGATTTGGGCAGGGTTGAGGTTCCAGTAACCCAATTCGACCGCGTAAAGCCATGGGTAGTTGAAAACGTCCTCGGTATCATCCAGATCCACAGGCTGCTCCACCGAGCGCACATGCAGCCGGGTCAGGCGTCGGACAGCCTCGGAAAGATGCCGATCCGAACGCGGGTAGTCGACGGTCCAGTTGGCAGCCCCGTTCTTCCAATCCGGATTGCCGCGGAAGCCGTAGGTTGGGACTGCCGGGTACATGAGGCGGGCGAACATCCACTCGGTCTTTTCCTGATAGTCCGGGGGGAGGGGGAAGGTCTCGTATTCGACACCGGGGTACTGCCGATAGGCGCGGGGGGCTAAGTGGCCAGGGGCGGATGGCGAGGCCACTTGCAAGGCCCAAGCTGCACCAATGGCCACGAGGCAACCCAACGCGAGCGCGGAAGTGCCGCGCGGGCCTCGACGCCGGGCACGGGAGCAACCGGTCGCGGCCAAGTCGTCCGCGGGTTTCTCAAAGATGACGGTCCGTGTCGGCATTCGAGTCGATCAGTTGGTGCGGGCGGATTCGATTCGGTCCGCCAGCATGTCCTCGAATTTTTCAGGGATGAAGCCGGTCATGCGGCTGGAAATCCGCCCTTGGGGATCAAGAACAAGGATTGTCGGAATCGAGGTGATGTTGAGCAAGTGGCCCAAACCCGCATCGTAATAGCTGGGGCCTTCCCATTTCATCTCTTCGAGGAACGGCGGCACCAAGGTATGGTCGTCGTCGGCGTCAATCGAGAGGAAGACAACGTTGGGATCCTTCGCGTACTTCTTCTTGACGTTCTCGATCATGGGATGTTGGACGCGGCAGGGCATGCACCAGGTAGCCCAAAAATCCATCACCACGGCCTTGCCCTTCAGGGATGACAACGCGAGCACTCCGTTGGCACCGGCACGGGGCAGGACGTACTCGGCCACCGTTGTGGCGTAGACATTGACATCCTTTTGTTTCATGTTCGCCATCCGGTTCCGCTTAAGTTCCACGTTGCGGTCGAAGGCTTTTAGAAGGGCCTCGCCCAAGCCTGCGTCGGACCCGTGGAGTTTGGTGTAGATTGCCCCGAGCTTGGCGCGGTCTGAAAGCCTGTCGGCCTCGGTACCCCGGGCGTCCTCGCAGGTGAATGCGTCAGCGTAGGCATCGAACGCTTCGCCCGTTTTGCCCGCCTTTTCCAGCCAGCGCGCCAGTTCACGGGCCGATTCGCCACCCGGAGCCAGATCCCATGCCTTCTTGGAGAACTTGATTGCGTCTTCGACCGCCCCCATGTTGCCGACGGCCCGGGCGTGCAGAACGGCGGCGCGGGAAAGCCCCTTGTTGACTTCGAGCGCCCACTGGCCGGGACTCATATGCCCTTCGGCGGCGCGGGAGCGCATTGCTTCCACCTCGTTCTCGTATCGGATGGCGAAGCCCATGGCCTTGGGCGGCGAGGCTGGATTGGCATCGTCGAGCAGCTCGCGGGTAACCCGGTCAATCAGCGGGAGATCCGTGTTCGTCGGATTGGAGTTCAGAATGCGCTCTCCGTAGAGAATGATGCGGGCGTGGTCGTTGGTTTCGATGGCGGATTTTGTGAGAGCCTGTTCGATTGCGGCCCTTTGCGAGGTGGCGGGATACTTTTTCAAGTGGCGCTCGAGTGCCCGGATGAAGTCCACCTGGCTGTTGCCAGCTTCCTGGACAGCTTGGTTGAGCTCGTTCTGCTCCTGCCCCGCAGCGTTCGCCATGGTGGGCTGGGCCTGGGCTGCAGGTCGAAGCGCAACCGCGAGACAAAACAAAGCCAGTACGAGTCTCATCTTGTTCCTATTTTCCCGCCCGAATGTTTTCGGCCAATGCCGCGGCACGCGTTCTCGCCATATGGATGTAGTTTTCGTTCTTGAAGATACGGTCGAGGAGTGGGAGGAACTGGGTGTCGCCAACAATACGCTTCTGGTCGCGGGCGGCCTCGAATCGCAGGATGGCATCATTCACGCCCAGCTTGTCGAACCGGACTGCCCGTTCCAAGTCGAACAGGTAGCGCTCGGTTTCGGAGATCTTCTCGAACCAGTCCAACAGGGTCTTGGCGTCCAAGTCTTCGGAATAGTTGAAGGTGGCCTCGTGAGGACCGCCCTCGCCCTCGTACCGGAAGGTTTTCTTCCCCATGAAGGCGACCTTGAGGCCGGATTCGAGGGGGCCGGCGAACAACTTCAGCTTGCCAGCCAACTCGAACATGGAGGCGGCGTCGGCCTCGCTGATCTTGAAATTGACGGGGTTCTCCCGCTTGGGCTCGTCATTGTAGACCGATTCGCCGGTCTTTTCGACCGAGATTTCCACGAAGGCGGGTACGCTGCCGGGGAAAACCTTGGTGAAAACGATGCGGGGTCCGTCGGCGAGGAGGGGGAGTGCCACGAAAAACAAAACAAACCCAATTTTCGTCATCGGCCCGCTCCCGACTGCAAGGCCAACATGGGAAGATGAGTGGCGTGGCAGATCGCGATGGCCAGCGCATCGCTGGCATCCTCCGACTTGACCGGT
>CAITMP010000351.1 GCA_903893525.1 uncultured Acidobacteriia bacterium
CGTGTGCTCTTCCGATCTGCAACAGCTTGGCGGATTTCGCGCCGCTCCTCTTTAAGAAATAGCCCGTACGGAGACCCAATACAGTGAAGATTCTCGTTCTTTCCATCCTGAGTGTTTCGGTGTGTTTTGCCCAAAGTGATAGGGCGGAGGCCGCCCGCAATCCGTTCACCGGCAATGCCGAGGCGATTGCTGCGGGCAAGGTCCTCTACAGCGGCGCGTGCGTGGCTTGCCATGGCGCCGATCTGCGGGGCGATCGCGGTCCGTCCCTCGTGTCCGGCAACTTCGCTCGCGGGAATGCCGATGGCGAGATCTTCATCAACATCCGTAGCGGCATCCGGGGCACGCAGATGCCGGGTTTCGCATCGTTCAGCACGGACCAGACTTGGCAGATCATTTCCTACATCCGAAGCATGGCCCCGACGGTAACCACAACGGTGTCTTCGGCGGCGGAGAAGGTCCCCGGCGATGCCGCGAAGGGCAAGGCGGTGCTGGAAGGCAAGGGTGCATGCCTTTCGTGCCACACGGTGAACGGGGTGGGCGTGAACGTGGGACCGGACTTGTCGGCGGCAGGCCGGAATCCGGCGGCGCGGCTGACGGCGAAGCTGGCGGATCCGAATCAGGCTCCGGCACCGGCGGCGGGTGGTGGCGGACGCGGTCGGGGTGGACGCGGCGGACAGCAGCGCCCCATGACCGTCGTCGCCAAAACCAAGGACGGCAAGGAGTTTCGCGGCGTCCAGAAGGCGGCGGATGCTTTCATGATCGCGATGGTGGATACGGCGGGTAAATACCACTCGTTCGAGAAGGCGGCCTTGGCGGATCTGAAGGTGGAGGCGAAGTCGCTGATGCCGGCGGATTACTCGAAGAGGCTTTCGGCAACGGAGATGACGGATTTGGTGGCGTATTTGAAGTCGCTGGACGGGTCGGACGTGTCGAAATTGGGTGCCGGGGCCGGGCTGACCTGGGAGCGGATCCGCGATTCAGCCAAGGAACCGCAGAACTACCTGACCTATTGGGGCGATCTGGCGGGCCAGCATTATTCCACCCTGAACCAGATCAACACGGCCAACGTGAAGAATCTACAGGCGAAGTGGGCCGTGCAGCTGCCGGGCGACGGGATTGTGGAGTCGATTCCGCTGGTGGTGGACGGCATCATGTATACGACCGGCCCGGTGGGGACGTCGGCCGAGGTGCTGGCTCTGGATGCGCGGACGGGCCGGCAGCTGTGGCGGTACGACCGTCGGCAGAAGGTGGTCAGTCCGTATGAGATCAACCGTGTGAACCGGGGTGTGACGGTGTTC
This sequence comes from uncultured Acidobacteriia bacterium, assembly GCA_903893525.1. Taxonomy (GTDB): domain Bacteria; phylum Acidobacteriota; class Terriglobia; order Bryobacterales; family Bryobacteraceae; genus BOG-234. The sequence goes on from CAITMP010000351.1 coordinate 1,299, forward strand.
GGCAACCGGCTGTTCTTTGGAACGCTGGACGCGGCGCTGGTGGCACTGGATGCCCGGACCGGCGCGTTCCTGTGGGAAGTGCAGCTGGGCGACACGATGCAGGGCTACAATTTGACGTCGCCGCCGCTGGTGGTGAAGGACAAGATCATCACCGGGATCACCGGCGGCGAGTTCGGCATTCCGGCTTGGGTGGACGCCTACGACCCGGCAACGGGCAAGCGTTTGTGGCGTTGGAACACGATTCCCGGACCCGGCGAACCCGGCCATGAAACTTGGGCCGGCGATAGCTGGAAGCACGGTGCGGCTCCGACTTGGCTCACCGGCAGCTACGACCCGGCGCTGAACACGCTCTACTGGACGGTGGGAAATCCCGGTCCGGATATCAACGGCGATGTGCGGAAGGGCGACAACCTGTACAGCTGCTCGGTGGTGGCGCTCGATCCGGATACTGGAAAGCTGAAGTGGCATTACCAGTTCACGCCAAACGACACGCATGATTGGGACGCGACCGAGGACGTGGTCCTTGTGGACCGCATGTGGCACGGGCAGCAGCGGAAATTGCTGATGCAGGCGAATCGGAATGGCGTTTTCTATGTGCTGGACCGGGTGACGGGGCAGTTCCTGGCGGGAACGCCGTTCGTGCGCGCAAGCTGGGTGAAGGGTTTCGACGAAAAGGGCAAGCCGATCACGACGGAGAACTGGCGGGCGAATCCCGAGGGGACCACCGTGTATCCGTCTTTGGGCGGCGGGTCGAACTTCCAAGCACCGTCGTACAGTCCGCAGACGGGTTGGATGTACTTCATGTATTACGACGGTCCGGGGCGGTATTCCATTGGACCGGCACCGTTCGAGCCGGGCAAGCAGTTCCAGGGCCGAGGGACGGGTGGGGGATTTGGTCAGCCGCCGTCGGATGGCCAGGCACCGCCTTCGCAGGGGTTGATGGCGTGGGACCCGGAGACGGGCAAGGCGGTGTGGAAGTTCGAGTTGACCCAGAATTCGCTGGCGCACGGGGTGTTGGCGACGGCGGGTGGATTGGTTTTCGCGGCGTCACCGGAAGGGAATTTCTTTGCGGTGGATGCGAAGACCGGGAAGTCGCTGTGGCGGTTCGGGGCAGGCGCGTCGATTCCGTCATCGCCGATGAGTTATTCGGTGGATGGGAAGCAGTATGTGGCGGTTAGTTCGGCGAATGTGTTGTATAGTTTTGCGTTGCCGGATTAGGTAAGGGTGGGCTGAGGATGCGCGGAAAACACTCAGCACCCTCTGCTACCCACGAATTTTCAGGATCATACTGGTGGTCTGTAGACTAGATTTCCGTTGCGCACTGACATAAATTGGATTTTCCCTTGATTTTATCGTGCCGGTAAGTAGCATCATTGCATGTCTTGCCACGGAAATGCGGACAGTCGGGGTGTAGCCAGAGCGGCTCTACACCGAGATGCACCAATCAGAAATTCAAGTCGGGGCAGTGCATGAGCTGCGGGGCATGCAAGAACGAGATGCTTCGTTAAGACTGCCATTCGGCAGGGGCCGGAAGTACGGGGGCTTGGCGACTCCTCGAGGGTAGGGACTTCCCGTGGAAAACTCGTCCATGATTATCGAATGCCATTCCGGTGGCGGATTTGGATCGTCACGGCTCTGAAGCGATCATCGCTGAACGCCATCGGCAGCGTGTCCCCGAAGCCTACATTCCCGTCTAGTCTCACGAGCGCAACAGGAAGGGGTTAGCCTGAACACGCTCGTTACCGCAATGATCGCCGAGGGTCTGGGAGTACGGGGGACCGAGCAACGCCAGCCAAGAAGCTTATGAAGGACCGGGTTGTTGAGGCATGGTCATTCACCGATCCGATGCCAAGTGGAACGAATCGGGAGAAATCGCCTCAGCGGATAGGCGGAACCATCAGTTGGTAGCAAATCTTCACGGCCAAACGGTTGTCAATCTCCGAGTGCCGGGGAACGGGGGCTTTCGCACCCGCGACCGGGTTGGAAAGAATCGTATGCCGCGAGCCTTCCCGCTCAACCTTGCATCCATGGGCCGCCAAATATCGCATGAGTTCGTGGCGCTTCACCCTCTCGTACCCGCGAACACCCCGAGCGGGACAAGCTCAACGAGATCAGCGTCCAAGTCCGTTGCATTCGGATCAGGCGCGGGCAACGCAACTCCATCGTCCAGTAGGATTTCGGCCAGATCTTCCATTGCGCTTGCAATCATCAGCCGCGCGTCCGGCAAGTCAAAGCCTTGGCTCATGGCACCGGGAAAATCAAGAGCTTCCGCCACCACCATCTGGCCGGCACTCTTTGGCAGTCGATAGGCGACATGGTAGTGCAGCATTTCTCTATCGTAGCGCCCAGGCGTCCCTTACACGTCGCAAATCCCTATCGCCTTGTCCAACGTGGCAATCGGGTCATGCCCCGCATCCGGGGAATACTCATGCGCGATGAACCCGGTGTACCCCAAATCCGCAATCGCCTTCGCGATGAACCTATAGTTCAGCTCCTGGGATTCGTCGATATCATGACGCCCCGGATTCCCGCCCGTATGGTAGTGCCCAATCCATTGAAAGTGGTCGCGGATGTTCCGCACGATATCCCCGTCCATGATCTGCGCATGGTAGATATCGAACAGGATCTTGACGCGGGGTGAGTTCACGCGCTTCATCACGTCCACACCCCAGGCGATGTGGTCGAACATATAGTCCTTGTGGTTTACCTTGCTGTTCAGGTATTCCATGCAGATGGTGACGCCCTTATCCTCGGCGTGGGCCTTGATCCGGTTCAGGCCCGCGACGCAGTTGTCCGCACCTTCGCGGTCGTCCATGCCCTTGCGGTTGCCGGAGAACGTAATGATGTTCGGGACGCCGTTGGCGGCAGCCTCGTCCAAGGCGTCGTGCATCGCCTTCTCGATCTTGTCGTGGTTTTCCTTGCGGTTGAGCGACTCCGGGATATTCCCGCCGGGGCCGGGGGGATACATGGCTGGAACCAAGCCGTATTTCTTGAGGATCGGCCAGTCGGCAGGTCCGATCAGGTCAAAGCCTTTGATTCCGAGGCGCGCGGCCTCACGGCAGGAATCCTCCAGCGACATGCCACGGCCGAAGACGCCGCGCGTCACCGACTGCTTGAGCCGCCCTTTCCGAATGATCGGAGCCGCATTCTGGGCTGGCGCAAGTGCGGCAGCGGCAGCTGCTCCGGTCAAAGTACGGGCGAGTTCTCTGCGATTCATGCTGGTTGCCTTTCAACGGAACTGTTGAGGCTATTCTATGCTGGCGGATTGTACTGTCCGGCTGCGGCCTTCACCAACAACTTGATGATGGCGAATTTGCCACCGAAACCGCCGATCTTGCTCGGCGTGGGGCCCTTGGCGGGATACGCCCGACGCACAGGCACTTCCGTCACCTTGTAGCCCAGTCGGGGGATGCGCACCGACAGGTAGTAGTGCAGGTTGTAGGTGTCGAAAACGTCGCGGAAAGGGAGCACCTTCGGATCCAGCACCACCCGGCGGCTGATTCCACGGAATCCGTTGGTGGTATCGGTGTAACGGAATCGAGCTCCGATGCTAATCAGCGGCGCGTGCAGCAAGGCCACGCCGATCTTGCGATCCCACGGGGTATTGATTTCCTCGCCGCCGGGGATGTAGCGCGAGCCCTGGATGTAGTCGTAACCGGCGTCGAGCTTTTCGAGGAACGACGGGATGGCGTCGACGCCGTCCTTGCCGTTGCCGTCGATAAACACGAAACCCTCGTATCCTTGATTGACGCCGTAGTCCAGCAACATGCGCATTTGGGCGCTGAGCTTGCCGGGACCGGTCTTCACAAGGACTGTTCGCACGCCAAGCTCGGCCAGGACTGCGGGGTCGCCGCTGGAATCCTTGCTGCCGCCGTCGCCAATGATTATATCGGCCACGCCCTGCAGGAACTGCATGCGTCGGAGTTGGCCCAGCAGCCGTTCGCCCTCGTTGATGACGGGGATCAGGACGGCGTATTTGGTGGCACGGGGGCGAATTTCGTGGGTCCGGTAAGCCGGCACCTCGCGCGGAATCTCTTTAGCTGCGGTCGCCATATGTGCTCCTCAGGTGCGAAACGGCTTGATCCAGCGCGGGAATTGGAGGGTCGGCGGCGCGCATTTCCAGCACGCACCAGCCCTTGTAGTCGATTGCCGACAGTGCCTCCGTGGCGGCCTGATGGCTGGCAAGCGGGTCGGCGAAGGTCCCCAGATGGGGCTGGCTTGCGTGGAAGTGGCCGAGAATATCCGCGTTTTCCGTGATCAGCCCCGCAGCGGCTTCCCCCGCCAGGTGCATGCAGGCGGTGTCGAGGTGGAGGCGAAAACCGGGAGAGTTTACCGCTCGGACCAGCCTGGCGGCGTCCCGGGCGTGGGTGCCGAAGTTGCAGCCGTAGTCGACTGGATTCGCTTCAAAACCGATGAAGACGCCCCGCGCGGCAAAGTACCCGCCAATGGACGCAAAGAATGGAATTGCGATGTCGAAGGCTTCGTCCAGCGTGAGCGCGCCCTTGTCGCGGTTTTTCGGGGCACCAAAAACGGCGCATGAAGCCCCCAGGCCAACAGCTAGATCCGCGCAGAAGCGCAGGTGTTGGTCCAAGGCGGCGCGGTCGGCATCAGTTCCGAAAAGGCGGAGATCGGGCTGTTGGAAGAGGATGGCCTGGAGGGAGGAGACGGATAGACCCTCGTTCGACAAGGTTTCGCGGTACTCGGCGATGGACGCGGCGTCGATCCCTTTCCAATGGGGCCAGCGACGGCTGGGAGCAACTTCCAAGGCCGAGATGCCATGGGCTTTGAGCGTTGCGTAGGCGTCGGCATCGCTTTCGGCTGGCCAGGCAATGTTGGAAACGGCTATTTTCATTTATTCCTTGCGGTAGGAGCGGATGAAATCGCCCATCTGGTTGAGAACCGTGGCGGCGTCCGCGAGATAACCTTCGGGACCGCCAAAGATATTCGCATGGAGGGTGCGCACGTCGTAGCGGCCTTGCGGTGCCTTGTTCCCCCCGACTTCCTTGCCGGGGAAAAAGCGGTCGATGATCTCGCCCGTGCGCACCGGCTCGGTCACGAAGTTCACCAACGGCAGCCCGGCCTTTTCGACCAGCTGGATGTCCCTCCAGAGGTTTGCAACGTTGTAATACTGGAATTCGCTTGCCGGGTTGATGGCGTCCAGGCAGTTGTCGTTCAAAAGGTCGAAGATCACGTTCTTCTTCAGGCCCTGGCCGAAGACACCAGCAATGCGGATCACCGTCACGGGGTCAAAAAGCTCACGCATCCGCTCTTCGAAATAGAGGCGGTTGGTGCCGTAGGCGTGCGTCGGGACTCTCCGGCAGTCCTCGTTTTCATTCGGGCCGGCGGCGGGTGCGGGGTAGACATCAATTGTGGAGAGGACAACAACCCGGCTGGCCTTGACGGTTGCAAGATCTGCGAGGAGCGAATCGATGCGGGCCAAATCCTCCGCAGCGTTCTTATTCGCCCACCATTTCACTGCGGTGACGCCTGCGCAAACCAGCAATTCCAGCTCGTGGCCGCGAATTTCATGAATATTGCGTGAATGGTACAACTCGTCGAAGTGTAGCTGGCGGACCAAGTTGCCGCCAACAAATCCGGTGGCACCGATGAGCGCACAAGAGGAGGGCACGGTCGAATTGTAGCATCGCCGAACCAACAATCCCGCTCCGCTAGAGTGAAGACGTGGCGCACAAAATTACCCTCATACCCGGCGACGGGATCGGACCGGAGGTGGCTGACGCCACTGTCCGCGTGGTGGAAGCTGCGGGAGTCGGGATCGAATGGGAACGGGTGGATGCCGGGATTGCCGCCGAGCGGGCGACGGGCAAGTACCTGCCGGACACGGTGTACGAGTCGTTGGCGCGGACCAACATCGGACTGAAGGGCCCCGTCGGGACACCGGTGGGTGGCGGGCATCCGAGCGTGAATGTGGCCTTGCGGAAGAAGCTGGATTTGTTCGTGAACTTCCGGCCGGTGAAGATGCTGCCCGGTCTGAAGACCCGCTTCGCCGACCTGCCGATCGACTTGGTGATTTTCCGCGAAAATACGGAGGATCTGTACGCCGGAATCGAGCACGAGGTTGTACCAGGCGTCGTCGAGAGCATCAAAATCATCACCCGGATGGCGTCGATGCGAATCGCCAAGGAGGCGTTCAAGTTCGCAGCCAAGCACAACCGGCGGAAGGTGACCGCGATCCACAAGGCCAACATCATGAAAATGAGCGACGGCCTGTTTCTGCGCTGCTGCCGGGAGGTGGCGGCGGATTTCCCCCAGGTCGAGTACGCCGAGTTGATTGTGGACAACGCCTGCATGCAAATGGTGATGCGGCCGGAGACGTACGACGTGCTGGTGCTGCCGAACCTGTACGGCGACATCGTTTCGGATCTGGCGGCCGGATTGGTGGGTGGACTCGGGATCGTGCCGGGAGCGAACTTGGGCGACACCGTGGCGGTGTTCGAGGCCGTGCACGGATCGGCCCCGGACATTGCCGGGAAAGGATTGGCGAATCCGACGGCCCTGATTCAATCGGCGTGCCTGATGCTGGACCATCTGGGTGAGAGGGGCGCTGCCACCAGAATCCGGCGGGCGCTCGAAGGAGTGTACCGGGAAGGGAAGCACCTCACCGGCGATGTTGGTGGCTCGTCTGGTACGGCGGCGTTTACGGACGCGGTGATCGGACGGTTGTAGCCAATAAAAATGACGGGCCAGCGACGGTAACGGTTGTGGCCTGTTGGGAGACGGTGAGGGCCGCGTCGACGCGGGCGATTTCACGCGCACGAAGCACCACGTGTTCCACCTTGGACGACTGGAAGCCGGCCTTTTCGATCAGGACTTCAAAGTCGCCCGCAGCGAGATTCGGAAGAACACCACGGCACCGGTGGCAAGGAATAGAAGCAGAGTTCGGATCATAGCCGCCAGAATAGCGGCGGGAAGTTAAACCACGATGTCATTTCCTGAAACATGTGGTGTCAACAAATCGACTCACCACGCGTTGGCGACAGCGAGCTTCGATGCCGCGGGCGGTGCGGCGGTCGATTATACTGCATTTTAATAAGGTGGCTATGAAATCGATACGCGTCGTATTCCCACAGGCTATTGCGGTGGCCGTTTTGATGTCCGGCTTGCGTTTGGCGGCCCAACCGGCCCCGGTCGGCGAGATCGAGCTTGGCCTGCGCAAACTCAATGAAACCGGCACCGTCCTGATGATTGCGGCGCACCCGGACGATGAGCGCACCAATATCTTGACTCTGTTCGCGCGGGGGCGGCACATGCGGACCGCGTACATGTCCATCACTCGCGGCGAGGGCGGGCAAAATCTGATCGGATCGGAACAGGGTGCCGCGCTCGGCATCATCCGGACGCAGGAATTGCTGGCGGCCCGCAGAATTGACGGTGCGGAACAGTTTTTCTCGCGCGCCATCGACTTCGGCTTCACCAAAACGGTTCCCGAAACTATGGAGAAGTGGGGGCATGACCGCGTCTTGTCCGATGTGGTTTGGGTGATTCGGCGCTACCGGCCCGACGCCATCATTTTGGGCTTCAGCGGAACGCCTGCGGATGGCCACGGGCAGCACCAAGCCTCGGCGATTCTGGGCAAGGAAGCCTTCGAGGCGGCGGGCGACCCCGCCAAGTTCCCGGATCAATTGAAGTTTGTCCAGCCTTGGAAACCGGCCAAGCTGGTTTATGCCGGTGGCTTTGGCGGCGGTGGCGGTAGGGCGGCCCAGGGTGCCAACCCGCAAGCGGGTGCCGGCGGACGCGGCGGACGGGGTGGTGGTCGTGGCGGCAGAGGCGGACAAGCCCCGGCGGAAACTGCTGGTGCCCCCACAGCTCCGCCAGCCCCGGTTCCCCCCCCGCCACCTCCTGCGCCGCCAATCGCACCCCCGGCTGCGATTTCCACAACGGGGTACAGCCCTTTCCTGGGTTACACCTTCGACCAATTGGCGTCCATCAGCCGCAGCCAACACCGTAGCCAGGGTTTTGGCAACATTGGCAACGGACCCGGTCCGGGACGCGGCGGAGCTCCGGCGGGTGGTGGCGCACCGGTGCCCCCTCCCCCGCCGCCAAACTACGTCGATATTTTCGCCGACATCAACCACTCCTGGAGCCGCTTTCCCAATGGCGCAGGAGTTGGCAACATCCTGGCCAAGGCCATCAAGGAGTTCGACCCCGAGCACCCGGAAAAGACAATCCCCACGCTCGGCGAGGCTCGTCCGCTGATTGCCGCGATTTCGGATCCCATCGCCAAGATCAAGCTGGCCGAATTGGACGAGTTGGTGGCCAAGTGCGCCGGTGTGTGGGCAGAGGCCTTAACCCGCGAGGCCGAGGTCGTACCCGGAGCAAAGGTGGCCGTGGCCGCCACGGTCTATTCGCGGCTCTCGGTACCCGTGGAATTCCAATCGGCGCGCGCCGAAGGGCCGTTCGCTGGACCCGAGATCGCCAAACTTGCGCCCCGAACCGGTGGTGGTTTCGCGGGCAACATCGAACTCCAAATCCCCGCCGACCAACCCTATTCGCAGCCCTATTGGTTGGCGAAGGCTCCAGTCGGGGAGCGGTACACCGTGGACGACCAGATGTTGGCTGGTCTGCCGGAATCCCCCGTGGAGCGAATTCGCTTCAGCCTCACCGTTGGCGGCGTGCCGGTCGAGATCTCGCGTGCCATCGAGCACCACAGTACGGACCGCGCCGAAGTGGAGCGTATCCGTCCGCTGACCATCGTGCCGCCCGTTGCGGTCAACATGTCGAGCCTAGTGGCGGTATTTCCGGGTGCAGCAGCCAAGACGGTCCGCTTGACCGTCAAGGCCAACATTGCAAAAGCCGATGGCTCCGTCCGGCTCGATCTGCCCGCTGGATGGAAAGCGAGCCCTGCGACCAGGCCGTTTTCGATTGCCGTGGCTGGCGAGGAGCGGGAACTGGTCTTCGACGTGACACCTCCCGCAACCGCCTCAACCGGAAAACTCAAAGCCATTGCGACCGTTTCCGGCAAGGAAGTTGCGGTGGGACAAACCACCTTGAACTTCCCGCATATCCCCGTCGAGGTGCAATTTCCGCCCGCCGAGTTGAAGCTGGTCCGTGCCGATATCCAGGTGACATCGAAGAAGGTGGGTTACATCATGGGCGCGGGCGACGAGGTTCCCGAATCGATTCGACAGATGGGCGCAACCGTTGAAATGATTTCCGATGCCGACTTGGTCAAGGGAAATCTGTCGCGCTTCGATGCCATCGTGGCCGGTGTGCGCGCCTACAACGTCCGCCCCGACCTCAGGGCCAACCATGCGCGGCTGATGGAGTATGTGCAGGGTGGCGGCACCTACGTGGTGCAGTACCAGAGCGCAGGTGCCGATGCGGCCAACATCGGGCCATACAAGATTTCCATCGCGGGCGGCAACGGCTACCGTGTCACGGTGGAGGAGGCTCCGGTCACATTTACCCATGCCGACAGCCGTCTGCTGCAGTATCCCAACCACATTACCTCGAAGGATTTCGAGGGCTGGGTGCAGGAGCGTGCGCTGCTGTTCCCCACCGAATGGGATCCGAAGTACGAAACCGTTTTCGCTGCAAACGACCCCGGGGAGAAACCGCTGGAAGGCGGCGAACTGTGGACCCGCTATGGCAAGGGTGTCTATATCTTCAGCTCCTACGTCTGGTTCCGGCAACTCCCGGCCGGTGTTCCGGGCGCATACCGGCTGTTTGCGAATATGCTGAGCTCCAAGTAATCTTTCGCGCATGCCAACGATACCCGGATTGCATATTCCATGGGAGGCGGTCGGGACCATCTTTCTGGCCCTGGTGGTCTTCAGGCTGGTTGCGGGAATCGCGAAGCCTCCATTCCGGCGCGTCGTGGGAGCACTTGCGGGTGTGGTTTTGGCCACTGGTCTGAATATTGCCTTGGACGGGATCGCGTTCCGGGCTGGATGGTGGTGGTCCGCACAGGAGCGTCCACTGGCTCCCCTTTGGACCTACTTGGCCCAGCAGATTTTGTTCAGTGGCGCGGGTGGTCTTGTGGGATGGCGCATCGGCAAAAAATCGGGAATGGCAGCATTCTGCGCCTACGCGATTTTCGCGGGGGCGGTCGGCCCATTACGAAACGCCATCGCCAGCACGATTATGCCCCTCATGCAATTCGGGGACGGACTCGCTCCGTACATGGCCGCGTGGATTGGTTGGTTCCTAATCCTGTTCCTGGCACAGGTCGTGATGGCGCTAGTTGCCGGGATCCGGGTCGAAACGGATTAGTCATCCGGGCGGGCCGGGGCCCCAAATTCACTTCCAATTGACATTGCCGGGTTACGCTCTCTATAGTTGATAGAATCCCGATCCGTAGGCCTAAGCCACCGTGGCGGAGGTCGACGTCGGGGAATCAGGGGAGCACAAGGCTTTGGAAGATACCCAATTGACCGGCATCGACGTATTGAACGCCACGGCAGTTGAACCTGCCATGGACCACGTTGTTGAAATGGAAAGCGCAGTGGCGGCGGAGGCCGCTGGCCAAGCAGAAGCTGCCCAGGCCGAGATGGATGCGGACGACTACCAGAACCTGCTCGAGGACTACAGCCACCTCGCGCCTCCCGCCCGCAACGAGGTGATGGAGGGCAAAGTCCTCACAATCTCGGCCACACACGTTTTCATTGATGTCGGGTACAAATCGGATGGCGCGGCCCCGATCGCCCACTTCCTCGACACCTCGGGAAGGATCACGGTGAAACCGGGCGACTTGGTCGAGGTGCTGGTGGAAAATGCCCACTCGCCCGAAGGCTATGTCATGCTTTCCCATGAGCGCGCGGCCCGGCTCAAGATATGGGACGAGCTCGAAGAGGCCATGGCCAAGCAGTTGACGCTTTCCGGCCGCGTCGTGGCCCGCGTCAAGGGTGGAATGTCCGTCGATATTGGCATCCCTGCCTTCATGCCCGGTTCCCAACTGGATTCGAGGCCGGTGCGGAACGCCGACCAGTTCGTGGGCCAGGATGTCCCGGTCAAGATTGTCAAGCTGAACCGGAAGCGCGGCAGCGCGGTTGTTTCACGGCGTTTGGCCATACAGGAGGAAACGGTAGCCCGCAAGACCGTGACCTTGGAGCAGCTGCACGAGGGTGCCGTCGTGACGGGCACCGTCAAGAATCTGACCGAATACGGGGCCTTCGTCGATCTGGGCGGCATCGATGGCTTGCTGCACGTCACAGACATTTCCTGGGGCCGGGTCACCCACCCTTCCGAAGTCCTGCATGCCGGCGACGAGATCACAGTCCAGGTGCTCAAGTACGACTCCACCAAGGAGCGCGTCTCGCTCGGCATGAAGCAGCTCACCACGGACCCGTGGGAGGGCACGCCGGACCGCTACAGCGCTGGCGCAAAGGTTGTGGGCCGGGTTGTCAGCGTGACCGACTACGGCGCTTTCGTGGAGTTGGAGCCGGGTGTCGAAGGGCTGATCCATATCAGCGAAATGACGTGGTCACGGCGCATGAAGCATCCATCCAAGGTCGTCAAGCCGGGCGACACGGTTGAAACCGTTGTGTTGGAGGTCCATGTGAAGGACCGCCGCATCTCCCTGGGATTGAAGCAGCTGGAAGCCAATCCGTGGACGACGGTGGAACAGCGGTATTCGGTCGGGTCCGTGGTGGAGGGCCGCGTCCGGAACATGACCGAGTTCGGCGCCTTCATTGAGATTGAGGAGGGGATCGACGGCTTGGTCCACATCTCCGACCTTTCGTGGACGAAGCGGGTCAAACATCCGAGCGAAATTCTTCGCAAGGGCTCGATCGTGCAGGCGGTGATCCTGTCCATTGACGCAGCCACCAAGCGACTTTCGCTCGGGATCAAGCAACTGCAGCCCGATGCATGGGAGACTTGGTTCCAGACCCACCATGTGAACGACACTGTCCGGGGGAGGGTCCTGAGACTAACCGGCTTCGGCGCGTTTGTGGAGCTGGCCGAAGGCGTGGAGGGCTTGTGCCACTTCTCGGAGGTTGCGGGCTGGACGGGCAAGAAGGCCGAGGCTCCGCCGCTGCGCGTCGACGAGGAGCTGGATTTCAAGGTAGTGAAGATGAACGAGGCGGAACGGAAGATCGGGCTTAGCTTGAAAGCCCTTGCCGAGGATGCCGAGAAGGGTCGTTTGGACGAATACCGGAAGCGCGCGGCAGCTGCGACGTCCGGTTTCGAGGGAGCCTTGCCGCGCCGCAGTTCCTAGAATTTGCAAAGGGATTGCAAACACTGGGGTTTATAGGCGATACTCGTAATTCGGGTACTTGCCCGAGGGGAAACGTAAATGACGAAAGCCGATCTGATTGAAGAGGTCTCGCGAGAGGTCGAAATGACCCGCAAGGAATCCGAAGTCATCGTTGAGGCCATCTTTGACAGCATCGTCCGCTCGTTGCGGGGTGGCGACAAGATCGAGATCCGCGGTTTTGGGAGTTTCCGTACCCGCCAGCGCCAGGCACGCTTGGGTCGGAATCCGAAGACTGGAACAAAGGTGGAAGTTCCTGCGAAGAAAATTCCCTACTTCAAGCCTAGCAAGGAACTGAAGGACACGGTGAATGGCGGCGAGTCGGACGATTCGGAAGATTAGCCGCGGCATCCGGGATCGTGCTTGATGGACCACCTTTGGAGTCCATGGCGGTATCGTTACCTGGCGGCCGACAAGTCGTCGGAAGGGGCCACTTCCGGGTGTGTTTTCTGCCGGATTGGATCCGACACCCCGGAACAGGATGAAGCCAACTTGGTGGTCCTGCGCGGGGAGAGGAATTTTGTTGTCCTGAACCGCTATCCGTATACCAGCGGCCACCTGATGGTTGTGCCCTACGAGCATGCGTCGGAGTTGCACGTGGTTCCCGATGAAACCGCATTCGAGATGATGGCGTTGGTCCGGCGTGCGGAGCGAGTGCTGAAAGCGGTCTACAGACCCGGCGGACTCAACATCGGAATGAATCTTGGGGAGAGCGCGGGGGCCGGAATCGCGGCCCACATCCATCTGCACGCGGTTCCACGGTGGCATGGGGATGCGAATTTTATGTCCGTGGTGGGGGAAACCCGCGTGTTGCCCGAAGAGTTGGGCGATACTTGGCGTCGGCTCCGGGTAGCGTTTTGAGGCACCTGGATTTTCGGTCGAACACGCACAGCGAAAAAGGCGCTACAATGGTGCTTACCGCTTGTCCGGTGCGTCATTTTCCGGTCAGCAACTGCCACCGACTCCCCTGCCAGATTCTGCCGTACGCTAAATAGAAGCCCTGAACCCGAAAGCAACCTTGAAAGCGGAATTCGTCCTTAGCGCAAACAGTCCGGAGCATTTCCCGGTTGACGGGTTGCCCGAGGTGGCATTCCTCGGCAGGAGCAACGTCGGCAAGTCCAGCCTGATCAACGCGATCACCGAACACAAGAAGTTGGCGTTCACCAGCAACACGCCGGGTAGGACGCAGTCCATAAATTATTACCGGGTGGAAGACCGCATGTATATGGTCGACCTTCCCGGCTACGGGTACGCCAAAGTGCCTTTGGCCGCGAAAGCGGGCTGGGCGAAGCTCATTGAAAGCTATTTGGCGACCCGAAAGACTCTGAAGTTGTCATTCATCATCCTGGATGCGCGCCGCGCGTGGATGGAAAAGGATCTCGACCTGAAGTCCTGGCTCGAATCCAACGGCCATCCATATCTCGTCGTCGCCTCGAAGATCGACAAACTGAATCAGAAAGAGCAACGGCAAAGCTTGGACGCCATTCGGCAATATGCCGAGCCGTTGCCGTTCTCGGCCGTCACGGGCCGGGGAGTGAGGGAAATTTGGCAAGCGATAACGAATTCACACCTACAGTAAATACAGACACACCGCCCCAGGAGCAGCAGGCTTCCGGGAAGACGGCTGACCGCCCCGCCCGGGAAACGGCCGCCGTTAGAGACCACGCAAAGCACGATGATTCCAAGCCGCACCAGGAACGTCCACCGCGTCCACCACGCCAGCCCGCCAAACATAGCGGCGAGCACAAGCAGGCTGAGGCCGTCGTAAAGACGGTCGAGAAGGTGGAGAGCGCGCCGGTGGCAGCGCCTGTCGCTCCTGCTCAGGTGGCTGCGACTCCGGTGACCACCCCGCCCGTCGTCAACCCACCTCAGGCAGCAGTTCAGCCGACACCACCTCCTCCGGCAGCTGTTCCGCCCGCCAGCCAGCCGCAACAGCATAGCGCACAAGGCAACCAGGGTGGCAATCAGGGCGGCGGTCAGAACCAGCCCCAGCAGAATCTGCACCCCGGCCAGCAGCAACGCCGCAAGGCCCAACTGCAGGGCAAGGAAAACCGGTTGGATCTGGTGGAGCTCAAAGACAAGAGCATCGTCGATCTCAACAACATCGCCAAGGAGATGGGCGTCCAGAACGCCGCCGGTTTCCGCAAGCAGGAGCTGATCTTCAAGATCCTCCAGACGCAGGCGGAAAAGAGCGGTCTGATCTTCTCCGAAGGCGTTCTTGAATGCCTGCCGGACGGTTTTGGCTTCCTCCGCGCCCCCGAGTACAACTACCTGCCCGGCCCCGATGACGTCTACGTCTCGCCCTCGCAGATCCGCCGCTTCGATCTCCGCACCGGCGACACCGTCTCCGGCCAGATCCGCCCACCGAAGGAAGGCGAGCGCTATTTCGCCCTCATCAAGGTGGATGCGATCAACTTCGAACCACCGGAGGAAGCGCGCAACAAGATTTTCTTCGACAACCTGACGCCGCTCTATCCAGACAAGCGTCTGAAGCTCGAAACCACCCGTGACGGCTTCTCGGGTCGTGTGATGGATCTGGTTACCCCGATCGGCAAGGGCCAGCGCGGCCTGATCGTCGCCCCGCCCCGCACCGGCAAAACCATGCTGCTGCAAGCGATCGCCAATTCGGTAACCACCAACCACCCGGAAGTGAATCTGATCGTGCTGCTCATCGACGAGCGCCCGGAAGAAGTCACCGACATGCAGCGGTCAGTCCGCGGCGAGGTCATCAGTTCGACCTTCGACGAGCCCGCAACCCGCCACGTGCAGGTTGCCGAAATGGTGATCGAGAAGGCCAAGCGCCTCGTGGAGCACAAGAAGGACGTGGTGATCCTGCTGGATTCGATCACCCGTCTGGCCCGCGCCTACAATACGATCGTGCCGCCCTCGGGCAAGGTACTGTCGGGCGGCGTGGATTCGAATGCTCTGCAGCGCCCGAAGCGATTTTTCGGTGCGGCCCGGAATATCGAGGAAGGCGGGTCGCTCACCATCATTGCGACCGCGCTCGTGGATACCGGCAGCCGCATGGACGACGTCATCTTCGAAGAGTTCAAGGGTACCGGCAACATGGAAATCCACTTGGACCGGAAGCTGATCGACAAGCGCGTGTTCCCGGCCATCGACATCAACAAGAGCGGCACCCGGAAAGAGGAGTTGCTCCTCCCGAAGGACGAGCTCAACCGCGTTTACATTTTGCGCCGGGTGCTGAGCCCGTTGTCGCCGGTGGAAACGATGGAGTTGTTGCTGGACAAGCTGGGGAAAACGCGGAGCAATACCGAGTTCCTAGCTGCTATGAACGGGTAGTTCGAGATCCGCAAGTCAGGGGGCCAGCCACTGGCCCCCTCCTCAATTGGACGATTTGGATCCTTCCTTCGTAGTAGACTCGGCATCACGATGGAAGCGGCCCCAACTCCAATCATCAACTATTTCAGCGGGTTCAGACAGAATCTGGTTCCGCTCTTTCAGCGCCCCTACAGTTGGGAGCGGCGGAACTGGCAGGACCTTTGGGACGACATTCTGGATTTGTGTGCTTTAACACAAGACAGGGGTGCTCCCCATTTTATGGGGGCCGCTGTTACAGTTCCGGTTCGGGCTGTGCCCGTCGGTGTCTCGAAGTTCTTGGTGATCGGCGGTCAGCAGCGCCTGACGACTCTTGCAGTCCTGTTGTGCGCCATCCGAGATACGTTGGCGTCGGATTCCACGAAACGTCGTCACATCCAATTCCACTACTTGACGAACGACGGATACGAGGGGCTGGATTTCTTCAAACTGCTCCCAACCCAAGGTGATCGTCCTGACTACTCAGCATTGATCAAGGGCACCGATGGGCCGGACCTGACCGAGTTTCTAACAAGGCAGTCCGCAGCTAACCGCTAATCGCCCTCTTCAGCCGGGGCAGATCGTCAACCACCGTTTTCCAAATCATGTCAAGCTCGATCCGGTCATACTGATGGCGTAGCCAATTGCCCAGGCCGCGAATATCGCGCCACGGCATGCCCGGAACCCTTGCTTCGGCCTCGCTGCCGAGCCGGATTGCGGCCTCGCTAATGACCAACAGTTTCCGTTCAACGGCGGCAACCCTCTTCGGGTCCTCCCGGAACGCCTCAAAGTCCATGCCCTCAAGAAACTCCTCAATGGCGTGGATCGCGTCTACGATGTCCCGCAAGGACCGGTCCGAATCCCTAAAAGGCAACAACGGCCTCGCTCAAGACGCGCTCCCGAATGCCGTCCCGCAGTGATCGCTCGGGGGCCAGATCCACAGGTTTCTCCAGCAGGTCGGACAACCGGTGTTCCAGAGCCACCATTTCCAAAAGCGAGAATTTTCTCGTCGCGTCAAGAACAGCAAGCAGGTCGACATCGGAGGACGCAGTGTTGTCGCCCCGGGCCATTGATCCGAACAGCGACAGGTGCTCGATCCCCAAATCCGTTAACTCCCGCTGGTGTTGCCGGAGTCGGGTGAGCACATCATCCCTCAAAATGGCCTGTCCGTGTGGCCTGTCCATGTCGCCTAGTTTACAACTTCCGGGCCGGGAGCTATTCACTCAAGACCCAACATCGGATACGATAACGCTGTGGCCAATTCGACTGCAGCCGCCGCGCAAAGAAAGGCCGACCGGATCCGGGCTCTGCGCGAGGAAATTTCGGGTGCCGAGCTGCGCGACGTCCTGCAACTGACGACGGAGCAGTTGGCCCGTTTCGACGAATGGTCCCGGATTGGCTTGCAGGATCTGGAACGGCAATTCGACGTAGATACCACCTCGTCGCAGAGACGCGTTTCGTGGGGGATGCGGATCGCAGCCACCCTCGGTGGTTTCGCCCTATGCGCTGCCCTCGTCCTGTTCTTTCTGCGTTACTGGGGATACTTGGAAACTTGGCAGCAGGTCGCAATCCTGATGGCCACTCCGATGCTGCTCCTGGCAACAACCGAGTTTGCCGCCCGTCGTGAGCGTGCCCGCTATTTCACGGGCTTGTTCGGCTTGGTGGCACTGACCGCCTTCATCATGAACCTATCGGTGCTGGGGAGCATTTTCAACCTGGTTCCCACCGCAGGTGCGCTCCTCCCGTGGGGTACCTTTGCCCTGCTGCTGGCCTACCGGTACGGACTTCGGTTGCACCTGGCCGTCGGGTTGGTTCTGCTCACCGCCTATGCCGCCGCGACCGTTACAACACTGCAGGGCCACGAATGGGGCTACTTCGCTGGTCATCCCGAGATATTCCTGCCACTGGGGTTGGCGGTATTCCTCGCGCCATTTGCAATCAACAGCTACGGCAATGCTGATTTCGACGCGGTCTACCGCCTGGTGGGCGCGATAACCGTTCTTTCGGCCATCCTGGCTTTGGCCGAAACAGGCATACCCAGCTATCTGCCTTGGGGGAGGGACACCGTCGGCCAGTTCTATGAATTTGCAGGACTCGCGGTGTCGGTCGGCGCCATCTGGTGGGGGATCACGCGGGGTTGGACGGGCACGGTCAACACCGGTGCCGTTTTCTTCACCATATTTCTGTTCACGCGCCTCTACCATTGGTGGTGGCGATGGATGCCGAAGTATCTTTTCTTCGCCGTTATTGGACTATTGGCCATCGGCCTGGTTGCCGTCTTCAAGAATCTGCGGAGCCGCTTGGCGGTCGCTCGGGAAGGCGGTGCGGCATGAGAGCCGCCTCGCTGGTTGCAGCCGCTGCAACTGTGCTTGTTGCGAACGCCTTCGTGCTGTTCCATGCCCAGACAAATCGGAGTGGTTCATCGGATTCCGAGTTGGTGCTATCGGAACGTGAATTGACCCAGATCCCGATGCCCAATGACGATGACAGCGGTATCGGGCTGCAGATGCAGTGGACGTCGCCCTTCGTCCGCGACGAAGCTGGCTTCCTGGACGGGGGAAAATTGCAGCGTCTTGGATTCAACTTGAATCAGGATGCAGAACAACCCCGACGTGTGTACGCGGCAATTGAATATGCCGGTCCGGCTTGGGCGGCCTTTGTGGCGAAGCGGCGGGAAAGTGATACGTTGGGGCAACTCGACCCCAATAGAATGAGCCAGTTGGTTCCGATTGACGCCGATTTGGATCCGGCGCCTCTTCGCGCCAAGTATCCGGACCGGTCCAAAATACTCGTGATGCCGGCGGTCGTCAGCATATCCGGGAACACGCGGAACAACGCCAGGATCCAAGGCCGAATTTTTCCTGCCAACCGGGATATCCATGTCCCGCGCCCCTTCGCCGACCAGATTAGGAAACTGGGCCGCAACGATTCCCATTTCCGCATCCGCCTGCGCTTCGGCAAGTCATTCGAGCCGTGGGTGGTGGGCGTGGAACCGCTATAATTCCCCCATGCTCGCGACTCCTTACGAAAAAGCACGCCGCCGCATCCAACGACTTCCCCCATCGGACCAACTCCGCCTCATCGGTGAGATTTTGGCGGAGCTCGGAGAGCGTGCGGGCGACGATGTTTTCGAGAAATCCCGCGTTGCGCTGGTCGAACTCCAGAAACGGGCGACGGAAGTCTGGCGGCGGATCACCCTCGACGACCAAGTCCACACCCGCAACAACAAGGACCCGAAATGAACCGCCGTGATTTCTGCCGCACCGCAGCCTTGGGCCTTACCGCCGCCACGGCGCTTCCCGCCGAAAACCGCCCCAACATCGTCTACATCCTCGCTGACGACCTAGGCTGGGGCGACATGTCCTGCTACAACCCGGAATCGGCCATCCCAACCCCCAACGGCAACCGACTTGCGACCCAAGGCATGCGCTTCACAGACATGCATTCGCCATCTGCCGTCTGCACGCCCACCCGTTACGGCATCCTCACAGGCCGCTACAGCTGGCGGACGCGCCTCAAGAAGGGGGTGCTGGACGGCTACAGCCCCTATCTGATTGAGGAGGGCCGTCTTACGGTCCCGGCAATGTTGAAATCACAGGGATATTACACCGCCGGGGTCGGCAAGTGGCATCTGGGATTGGGCACCGACGCCAAGACGGACTACAGCAAGCCGCTCCACCCGTGCCCGACCGACCGGGGCTTCGACTACTACTACGGCATTCCGGCCTCGCTCGACATGCCGCCGTACCTGTTTTTCGAGAACGACCACGCAGTGGAGCAGCCCACCGCCAACACCCCCGGCCAAAATGCGCCGCGCGGGGTCTTCTGGCGACCCGGCCCCATTTCGCCCAGCCTGAAGCTGGAGGAAGTCCTGCCCACCATCACGGACAAGGCCGTGAGCATCATTCAGGATCGGGCCAAGACACCGTCCCAGCCGTTCTTCCTATACGTGGCGTTTTCCGGGCCGCACACGCCGTGGCTGCCCAAGACGGAGAACAAGGGCCGTTCGAAGGCGGGCGATTACGGGGATTTCGTCACAGAAGTCGACGACCTGATCGGGCGGATCTCCAAGGCGATCGACGATGCCAAAATCGCCAACAACACGCTTTTCATTGTCACAAGCGACAACGGAGCCGATTGGAAGGTGGAGGATAAGGAACGTTACGCGCATCTCGCCAACGCCACTTGGCGGGGTGAAAAGGCGGACGTCTGGGACGGCGGCCACCGGATTCCGTTCATCGCTCGCTGGCCCGGACATATCAAGCCGGGTTCCGTGAACAACCATTTGGGTTGCCTGACTGACCTGATGGGAACACTTGCGGCCCTGACCGGCGCGAAGTTGCCGCAAGACGCTGGCGAGGACAGCTACAACCTGATGCCGGAATTGCTGGGTCCACCCGCCAAACCCGTTCGGGAAGCGATCGTGCACCATTCCAACGGCGGTATATTCGCGATTCGGGAAGGCACTTGGAAGCTGGAACTAGGACTGGGCTCGGGTGGTTTCAGTCCGCCCTCAACGGTGGAACAGGCTCCCGGAGGGCCTGCCGGACAGCTCTACGACCTTTCGAAAGATCCCGAGGAGCGCTACAACCTCTACCAGAAGCGCCCTGAAGTTGTGGACCGCTTGGCCACGCTGCTGGAAAAATACAAATCGCAGGGCTATAGCCGTCCGAGGTAATCGGCGGCTAGCCCTTCAGGTCGCGGAAGGCGTCTTCGATGGCGTCGCGGACATCGGGTGTCGGCACAGCCAAGGGCAGGCGCGGCGGTCCTCCATAGTAGCCGTTGAGGTCCATGGCATGCTTGAGCCCGCCGGGGCCGTGCAGGGTGGTAATCAAGTGCGAGGGATGGGCGATCCGGGCTTGCCAATCGATGCCGGCGTCCTCCTCGCGGGTGCGGAACGCCTCCCAGATCGCGATGGTCGCGTAAGGGGCGGCGGACGCAGTGGTAAGCGCGGCCCCGTTGGCACC
>CAITMP010000352.1 GCA_903893525.1 uncultured Acidobacteriia bacterium
AGCCCCGGTGACCGTCAACAACTTGATGCTCTCCCCGATGGGGGGATGGCTTGACGTTGAGGCAGATTGGTCAAACTTCAAAAAGCCCTCCAACGGACTCATTGGTTGGCGCCACCGTGCGACCATGGGACGCGATCACTACGTCAAGAACGTGGAGGTTGGCTATCTGCTTCCCTTCGGCCACAAGGTCTCGCAGGTCACCATCAGTGAACGGATGGCGTGGCCCACAGGAAACGTCAACAAGCCGGCGGCCCTTGTAGTCCAGCGCAGATACCTCGACATCGCCCAACCGGTGTGTCAACTTGGTTCTTCGAACTCGAATGCCCCTACTCGCATGCCGTTCACATCAGTCGAACTCAAAACAAAGCAGACCCCTGATCTGCAGACTCCCGTTGGGTTCACTACCCCGAACGGCACGCCGGCCACAGACGCGTTCCCCTACTTCCCAAGACTGCTCTCGGGAGACCTCTTTGAGTTCAAAGCCGTAGGAACTGATCTCGCCGGTGCAGAGCATGAATTCTCCATGCCGATGGCGTTCGTCCCAGCGATCACTACCGGAGACACGCTGAAAGCATTCATTCAGCATGCCTTCGGGTTTCGGACATCCCCGACATCAAACGGCGCCGGTGGCATTGCGACGAAAAACGTTCAGGGGCAACTGAATCCATTCGGCCTTCCCTTCCTCGGAGGCCATGACCCCTCGACGTGGGAAGACCATACGAAAGTCCGGGCGCTCTCTCTGCGTGGTGCGAATGTCAAGCTGATGACCCAGCCTGCGGGTGCACCAACACCTCAGCCGGTGAGCGGCACCGTCACGCCTGACTACACCTCGGCAGCGGTTCGGCTGATGGTGTTGGACTTCGACTGGATCGCAGCCCAAAAAGCGTTTGCCAAGATGTCGCCTGGCAAAAAAGTCCAAGATCTCGTCATCAACTTCGTGTCGACGGTAACTCCCGGAGTCAAACTCTTCACCGCTGAACTGGACTCCGTGGGTGCCCTCGCTGGCGCCGACTCGGTCATCGGAGCCTTTGAGTACTCGACCAACTACCTCGGCTTGAGTTCACTCGCCTCCAATGCATTCTTCTCTGGCACCTTCGCCACAGCGGTGACCGATGCTCCGCACCTCCTTGCTTCTGTCCTCCAGGCTGGCGCCGGATCACTTCTTTCGGATCCGAGCGTGCAGACGTTGCTGACGGGGGCAGAGGATTTTGCGGCATCAGTGGAAGCTTCGGTACTCAAAGCCGCTGGTGACCGTCTCGGCGGATTTGCTTCTCCCAACTCGGCCATAATCGGGCTCTCCTCAGTGCTGGGTTCACTGCAGGGCCCCATCTCTCCCAGGGCTTACCTGACCTCGGCACGCGCACTGTATGACAACTGCGTGGCGTGGGAGAAGAACGTTGTGGACCATCCGTTGGACTGGGCAACCCAAGGATTCCCCCTCCCAGATGTGCCCAACATGCTGAAGGGCCCGTTGAACACGGCAAAAACCGATCTCGCACCCATCCTCGCGAGTGCGCTAGGCAAGTATGGAACTCCGCTGAGCATCCTCTCCAACGACATCCAGAATCTCGGATTTGTGGTGGCCAAGACAGCATCTGATCTGAAACAGAAAGTGGAAACATTCCTCTCCGATGGACTCGACTCGGCTTCTCGCTATGGCCAAGATCTGGTCGGAGGCGTCGACAGTTTGCTTTCGGGATCGATTCTCGGGGGGCCGTCTATCAAGGATCTGATCGCCGACACAGATCATGTCGTTCAGAA
>CAITMP010000353.1 GCA_903893525.1 uncultured Acidobacteriia bacterium
AGCCTTCCACGCTCGCCAAGACGGGATCACTCGGAGGTTCTACCACCTCGCCCAATACCTCGGCTACATGGGGTTCAGACACCGCTTACCCTTCTACGATGCCCTGGCAACCAACGAAAGCGCCGTGCAGGCAATGGGAGACGCCAAGCTCAAGGTCATCGCTGCGGAGTTGATCACCCAGGTGAAGAAGAGTGTCACGATCGACTGGACCCTCCGCGAAAGTGCCCGGGCTAAAATCAAGGTGATGGTGAAGCGCATCCTGAACAAACACGGCTACCCGCCCGACCTGCAGGAGGAAGCCGTCAAAACCGTGCTCGCTCAAGCCGAGCTCCTCTGCGCGGACTGGGTGTGAGCCGTCTTCTTTGGGCGGTAGGTATCCGTCTGCTGCTCGGAGAGGTTCACCGCTCTTTCGGCAATTGCACCTGGGTTAGCGACCAAGCTCTCTCGATAGGGATCAAGCGATTGTGGCTAAACCGCGCGCGCTTCTTCGTATAGCGCAGCTGGCATTGGATTGGCGAGTTCCCAAATGATGGAGATGGGGCGGTCGCCTTCAGCACTGATGAGGCGTTCGACGGGCCCGAGGAAGATGAAGGGCGCGGTTTCGTCCTGGATGTGCTTTTCCAGGCGCGCGAAGAAAAGGATCGTGTAGTCGCGGTCGTGAAAATTCAGAAGGTTTTGCCCAGTAGGACTGAGTTGCGTCGTGGTGGATTGGCTTTCCCAGTGCAGCTGTCTTCGGTCAATCGGGTAGTCGCGATACTGTGTGGTGGGCGAGAAATCCCGGTCTGATTTCCGGAAGGTGACAAGGTGGACGTAGCATTTGAGGGACGGGATGTGAAACACGCCAACACCCGTGGGACCCGATTTTTCGAGTGTGCAGAGACCGAATGCTACCTTGATATCGGCGGAGCCGTAGGCCGCGTGGAGGTGTAGTGAACTGGGAAATGGCAATTGGATCGGAGGCGTCGGATAGGCGTGTTGCCGTTGGGCATATTCGACGACTTCTCGGAGGTCGCTCATGCCGGTCGAATTCCGGCGCCATTTGTTCAACGACTCCCCCAATGTGGTCACCCCGATGTCGCTGCCCTTCTTTCCCCATAAGAGGTAGTGGAGTTGGAGAGCGTCGGCCTCGTTTGCTGGTCCAAGGTTGCCGTTTGTATCGCGCTCGGCGGCAGCAAAGGCTGCCAGCTTCTCCAGCGTCTTGGGGTCGGTGCGAAGGAGTATGCGCCGGTGGGATTGACGGCACGCTTCGATGTCAGTGTCGATCGGCCGCGTGGCGTGGTGGGCCAAGGCTTTCCATTCGGACCACGATTTGTTCCGCAGAAGCAAGAAGGGCGAGATGCCGGTGGCTCGAATGAAATTCGCGAAGGTCGCCGGGCGACCATGGTCCTGCTGGAAAGTGGCTAGGCTTTCGGTAACCAGAGTAACCAGGTTTTTGAGATTTTCCCGGATGTTGGTCAGGATGTGCTCTCGAGCAATCCGCTCGAGCTGAATGTTGCAGCCGGGCGGAAGGTGCGGGAAGTCGTTCTCAACTTCCTGGTCCATGCGCTGGCGATCGCGAGTAAGCAGCGCGGCGAATTTGCGATCCATCCGATAGCGGCGGTGACTCTGTCCGACAAAATCCAGGACCGTGAGGCTGTCCTTGTTGGGATGGTGGCGAAGCCCGCGCCCAAGTTGCTGGAGAAAGACGGTTAGGCTCTCCGTTGGGCGGAGAAACATCACGAGGTTAATCTCGGGCACGTCCACACCCTCGCTGAACACATCCACCGTGAAGACAAAGGGTAGGTGTCCCGCGCGGAAGTCGCGCACCCGGTCGGCGCGGACCGTTTCGGGCGTGTCGCCGACGATAATCTCGGCTCTCAGGCCCTGTTGGTTGAAGGCGGCGGCCATGAACGTGGCATGGTCCACACTGGCGCAAAAGCCAATGCTGCGAACCTGACTGAGGTCGGGTTGGTAGCGACGGAGGCTGTTCAGGATGACGTCAAGGCGTTGGCGCGCGCGGATGTCATCGCCGGTGTAGACTTCTGTGAGGACATTAACGTCGTACTTGCCGGCCTTCCAAAAGCGTTCGTCGGCAAGAGAAACGGGGTCGGTAATGCCGAAATAATGGAAAGGACAGAGCAGTCTTTCCTCAAGAGCTTCGGGAAGGCGGATCTCCGCAGTGAACTCTCCGCCGAAGTCTGAAAGGATCGAAGAACCATCCATGCGCTCAGGCGTGGCGGTGAGCCCGAGCAAGACGGTCGGCTGGTAGTGTTCGAAAATCGGTCGATAGCTATTGGCGCTACTATGGTGCGCCTCATCGATGACGATGAACGAGTAACGAATGGCATCGGGATAGCTCCACGGCTTCACCGAACTCAGGCTTTGTACGGACGCGAAGAGGTAGCGCCAGTCTTGCGGACGGTCGCCTCCAATGAGGATTTCACCGAAATTGGGATCTCGTAGGAGAGTTCGAAAGCAGTCGCGGGCTTGCTCAAGGATTTCCCGGCGGTGGGCGACAAAAAGGAGCGTGGGGCGCGGCGCATTGGGAGCGACGGAGGAGGCTTGTGCCACGAAACGGGCGTAGTCGAAACCCGCAACGACGGTCTTGCCGGTGCCGGTAGCGGCGACGACGAGGTTGCGCGATTGACCGGCTCCACGGGCTGCTGCGAGGGCTTCGAGGATACGTTCTTGGAACGGATGCGGACGCAGGTCCGCGAAGAAGCGACGTTCGGTTCGCCCGTCGCCAATTCTGGCATGTTGGATGGCGCCCGCGAGTCGGCTCGCCTGACTCGCATCGTAAGATTCAAAGTCACGACTGGCCCAGTAACTCGAAAACTCGGCGGCGAAGCGTTGGAGGATATGCGGCAGATCGCATTCGGTGACTTTAACGGTCCATTCGAGGCCGCTGGTCATTGCGGCGTGGGACATGTTGGCTGAACCGATATAAGCAGCGGAAAATCCGCTGCCACGATGGAAGTGGTAGGCCTTGGCGTGAAGGCGAGTGCGCTCGGTGTCGTAAGAGACCTTGACCGAGACTCCAGAAAGGGCGGCCAACCAGGCAATGGCGGCAGGATCAGAGGCGCCCATGTACGACGTCGTGACGATCCGCACCGGGACGTGCCGGACGCTTAGGGCCTCAAAGGCAGGTTGAAGCAAGCGGAGGCCAGACCATTTGACGAACGAGACAAGGATATCGACGCGGTCGGCGGTGGCCATTTCCTGTCGCAGTTCGTGCTCGAGCTGGGGGTCATGACGGGCGCCCGTCAGCAGGCTGCTGGTGCTAAGCGGCGTCTCAGGGCGGTTGAGCTTGGGTGGGACAGCTTCTCCTGGTGCGGGAGTTTGAAGGGAGAGGAGGACCTGCTCGGACGTTGCAAGAAGGGTCTTCCTTCGCAGGTAATCGAGGCCGTTGGTGGCGGAAAGCAGCTCAATCAGGCGATTGACTAGCGGAAGTCGTTCCTCCGGTTTGCGTGTGCGCAGGGCATGGGAGAGGAGATGGGAGACAAACTGGCTGTAGACGTGTGGTGCGTCTTCGTCGTCCAGTTTGCCGATCGAAGACTTGAGCTCAGGTTGGCCGACCAGTGCCTCGGCGAGTTCAGCGTCGAGCAATTGCTCGTAGAGACCTGGGACCAAGCGAGCAGCGGCGGGCATCCTTCGAAAATGTCCCTCCAGGCGACTGCCAATCAAGACATGATCGCACCGCTTAGGCGGAGTTTTGAGGAGTACCGCAGCGAGCCGCGGCGGGAACGCGTCACCTTGGACATGGATGGTCGAATCGAGGTGTCCCGGTCGAGTGGGTGGGCTGGTTGAACCGCTGAATTCACACCGTAAACGTACATTTAAGGCACGTTAACGATTTGAACGTGCAATAAATGCAGCTTTAGTTGGTGCGAGAGTCACCGTTGGACCAGCCCAATCAGGAATTCGACCCTTCAACCCCCAAATTCTCGTCAATTTGCCGGTTCAAGGCGCGAATTTCGCGTGCTTGGCGCGGGAACGGGCGCCGAAAACCCCAGCCTCACAGGCCTCGACTGGCGTTGGGCGGCCAGTCCTCCCCGACACCCAAGGCTTCAACTTCCTCCAGATCCCGGGGATCCGGGGTGATGCGGGCTTTGGGGCTGAGTTGGCGCAGTGCGTGGAGGGCTTCGAGGAGGACTTGGGGGTCGCCGCCTGCTTGGACGGTGACGCCGCGGGCGAGGTCGACCAGGTCGTGCTTGAGGCGTTGGAGGTCGGCGACGCGGTTGAGCTTCTCGGCAATCCGGCGTTCGGCGGCGGAGAGCTTGGAATCGGGAGGAGAGATAAGATTCAGTCGGCGCTGGTCGAGGCAACAGGCGGCGTGGTTTGGACCGGGCAGCCGGCGGGAGAATCCAAATCCTTCTTTGGGTACGGTGGCCGAAGCCTCGGGACTACCCCGTCGCGGCTGCGGGCTGCCTTCCACCCAGTTCCGCCACCGGAGGTACTCGTCCCTGGTAAACGGGTAGCCGTCGGCGGTGTGCATGGGGCCGGTGGGAGTGGTCAACCATCCGGGACAAACCCCGGTGGCACGGAAGATCCGCTCGATGTAGAGGGCGGACAGCGGACGCTCACTGCGCTCGAACTTTTCGAGGGTCACGGTGGCGATATCCATCCAGCCTGCCAGAACCTTGCGGTCAATGCCGGCAACTACTCGGAGTCGGGCAACGGGATGCTTGAGCGTCGTGGGTCGGGCCATGTTTTCGCCTATTGTATGTGTTAAAGTATGGAAATCAAGTTGCAGGCTTCCGGGCGGTCGGGCTAGTTCACAGGCATGAACAAACGGCACGGTTTCTGGTTGGGTCTTCGGGGTCGGTGCATCAAAACCCTGAAACGATTCAACGTCTCACCCCTCTCCTGCGGACAATTCGTATTCCAGGGCCTGTCCGGCGGGTGGGCGGTCCAAACCGGTAACTCGCTGCGCTCATTCCCGGACTCCAAACGTTTCGCGGCCCTCTTCTCATTTTGCTTTCGCCCCGGCCCGGGACCTACAGCTCGCGTCAGAGGCGGTGTGATTGAACGCGAGCGCTTCCGCAGCGGAGGTGACCATGTCTAAGCGACCTCGCGGGATTGGGCTGGGGATTGAGCTAGGGCCCGAGATCAAGCCGGACGGACGGGAACTTCTCGGGCCCGCGGAGCGCCTGCAGTCGGCGTTCAGCCTCCGACAAACCAACACCCCGGCCATCCTTTCGGAAAAAGAGGCCGCTCAACTTCTCGGGGTGAATCCGGACATCATGCGGGAGTTCCGACGACGGAGCCTAGTTCACCCGCTCGGAGATCATGGGGATCAGGTGCCCAAGCGGTATGCCGCCATTGCGATTCTGAAGCTGATGGTGGATGAGGATCTTTTGCGCGCGATGGATGCGGCGCAAACGAACTATTGGAAGCGCAAAAACGCCGCCCGCTCGGTTGCGGGAGATGACAATGAGGACCGTGCCGCGGCGTGAGACCAGTGCCTCCCCATGCGACGGTCAGTCTCCACTGCCCCCTGCCCTGGCCGGGCTGCCGGGTCGCTCTGCAAGACCCTTTGCCGCGGTCGCAACCGATCTTGGTTCCGCGCGGGTATTGGCAGGCGGGAACGCCCTGAGATTTCCGGGTTCTTCGAGCGCTGGGCACTCGACCCGAGCGTTTCGGGCGTAGGCGTGGTGGACCGCCGCACTTTTGTGCCCCAGGGCGGCTTGGGCGAACCGTTGTTCGTAGCCACTGGAGTAGGCGCGTTCGGCCCACGCGTAGCGGTAGCTGTGCAGGGAAACCCCCTTGATTCCCAGCAGCTTCAGGCGGCGGTAGAACTCGGCAGCCCGGTGGTTGTTCTTCTCCTTGGCAATCTTGGGAAAAAGCGGGCCCTCGGTGGGGAGTTGTCGCAGGAGGGCGATAAGACCAGAGGAAAGCTTCAAGTGGCACCACTCCCCGGTCTTGGCCCGTTGGTAGGCGAGGATCTCCGTGTTCCAATTCACGTTCTCTGCACAGATCGACGCCCCGTCGGTTTGGGCGGCGCCGGTGAGCCAGAGCAGTTCGTAGTAGAGCTTCCGTTCCTGATTCCCTTCGGCGGCCAGAATCCTCAAATGCTCTTCCAGGCTGATCGCGCGCTTTTCGCGTTCTTGGACCTTTCCCCAGCCGTTGGCGGGCAGAATCGGGGTGAGGATCCAGCCGCTGGTCAGGGCCAGGTTGTGGAGGCGCCGGAGGTAGTTGCTTGTGGCGGCCTTTCCGCGCCGGAGCACCAGGAGAAAGTCCTCCCCATTGGTGAGCGCCATCGGCTTGTCGCGAATGGTGTCGTAGGCCTTGGAGCGGAACTCCCGCAGGGTGCGGGTCTGACTCTGCGGTTTGCCATGGCTCGCGAGGGCCGCAATCGCCTCCCCCCAGGTGCGGGTGGCCAGCTTGGGATTGGCGTGGGTCAGGTAGGCCTTGCCGATCTCCAGGTTCAGGGCTGGCGATTGGGCCACCTGGTTTTCGGCAAACAGGAGCTTCAAGGCTTCCTGCCGATTCTTGGTCCCGAGACTGCGCTGCTCGTGCGTCTCGTTGTTCTGGAGGTAGTAGTTGCCGGTGTTTCCGCGGCGGTAGAGACGAAACAGTTTCTTCATGGGCCCGAACAGCTTACCGAGGCCCCGTCGAGTTTCGTTAGGGTGCAGTGGGAGCGTTTGCCGGGTGCAATTCGGGGTAGTGGCGGAGTGGTCCGCCGGGGAGCCGTTTGCTGGCAATTCTGCTGGCACTGACCTCCAAAACCACCCTACCCGCCACCCTAAACCATTGAAGAACAATGAGATGTGAGGATGGCTCCAGAGGTAGGACTCGAACCTACAACCACACGGTTAACAGCCGCGTGCTCTACCATTGAGCTACTCTGGATTCCTGTAGCGGGCGCGGACGGTAACGACCGCGTTTCCGTTGCGTCAAAGTCTTTTTATCGGATTCTTC
>CAITMP010000354.1 GCA_903893525.1 uncultured Acidobacteriia bacterium
GACATCCTGAGCCTTGGTCTGACCGGCACGCTCTATCGGACTGTTTATCCGAACGCGGATAAGTCCGTGTTCATGCAGGTGGACGACAATGCCACCAAGATTTTGGGCAAGCACCAGCTCCAATTCGGTGCCCATTTCCGCCGCGACCTGGTCAATTACCTGCCACAGCAGGAACAGAGCGCCGGGCTCACCCAGCCGGTGGCAAACTGGACCGCGCTGTGGGACCCGACCGGCACCATCTCCTCGCCTAGGACCACGGCGCTCACCGGCAGCTTGATCGCCAGTTCCTATCTGGGACAGATGATGTACGGCATGAAGACCACGCACGGGTATTTCTACGAGCGTGAGAACCAGTATGCGCTGTACTTCCAGGACAACTACAAGCTGTCGAGCCGGTTGACGGTCAACCTTGGGTTGCGTTGGAACGCGTGGCCGGCGATCCACGAGAAGTACAACAATATTTCGGGTTTCGATCCGGCATCGAAGTCCGTGGTTTTGGCGCAGCCGTTGGAGAAGTACTTGGTCTTGAACCCGGCGATGAAGGTCGCGGTGACCCGTCTGCAGACGCTGGGCGTCAAGTTTGTCGACCACTCGGCGGTCGGCCTGTCCCAGGACCTGGTTAACAGCAACTGGAAGGATTTCGCGCCACGTCTCGGATTCGCATACAGGACGTCGGCCGGAAACCGCCCATTGGTGGTTCGCGGCGGTTTCGCCATCTCCTATTTCCCGGTGCCGATCACTGGCCAGCTCGAGAAGATGCGCGCGGGTATCCCGTTCGTCAGCAATCCGATCTACTCGCCCGACAGCTCGGGTTATTCGCCGGACGGACTGCTGGGCTACAGCCTCCGCAACCGGCCGACTTACACTGCTGGTCTGAACAGCACCCACGCGCTGGACAACGCCCTTGGAACTTCGGGATTGACGGCGGGGAGCCTGACTGGTTCCTTCATCGATCCCAACCAGCCAGACGCCCGCGTGTACGACTGGAATCTGACGCTCGAAAAGGAAGTACTGCCGAGCACTTTGGCACGAGTGGCGTGGGTTGGGGCGGAGGGCCGCAATCTGGATGTGCAGCGGAATATCAATCCGCAAATCTCCACTTATGTGTGGGCCGTGAACAACGGCACCACCTTGCCGAGCGTTGCCGGTGCCAACCGTCCGTACGATTCCACTTATGGCGACGTGATCGAAACCGGCAAGTACGGCTACTCGAACTACACCAGCCTGCACTTGGAACTGTCGCGACCCCTCAAGAAGGGCTATGGATACCAGGTGTTCTATGTCCTCAGCAACGCCAACGCGCTGGGCTCGGTTGCCGACCAGGGGACTACCAATGTGACCTACCCCTCGTCCTACTACCCCACCAGCCAGGTTTCGGGCTTGAGCCAGAGCCAGTTGGACCGCTTGATGCTCTACCACATCGACCCGACAATCCCCAAGAAGCGCATCTCTTGGAACTGGGTGGTGGATGTCCCGTTCGGTCGCGGCCAGATGTTCGGCAAGCACATCAACCGTGCGTTGGATGCCGTTGCGGGCGGGTGGAAGGTTTCCGGCTACGGCACTTGGGCCACCACTTGGTTCACGTTGCCGGCCGACCAGTTCCCGACGGGCACGCCACTCGAAATTTACGGCAACAAGTACCCGATTCAGGATTGCCGAAGCGGTCGCTGCCTATCCGGTTTCCTGTACTATAACGGCTACATCAATCCTGCGCAGATCAACAGTGTGGATGCCAAGGGCAATCCAAACGGAATCATGGGCGTTCCGGCCAACTACAAGCCGGCGTTCCAGAACTTGATTCCGTTCCCGACGACGCCCATTGCCAACGATCCCAATGCACCGTTCTACGGCACCAATACGGTTTATGTGCCGTTGAAGGATGGCACCACGTACCGGGGCGCATTCGGTGGCATTGCGCCGCTGCAGAACCAGTATCTGCAGAGTCCCGGCCTGTGGTCCCTGAGCGCGTCTTTGTTCAAGACGGTTTCGATTACGGAGCGCTACAAGCTGCGGGTCCAGTGGGATGTGTTCAACCCGACCAACAGTCCGCAGGAGCCGCAAAATCCGGCGAATTCGTTGGGTCTGCGGTATACGTACCAGAACGGTGCCGCTGCCCGGAACATGCAGTTCACGGCCAGGTTGCTCTGGTAGGGTCTGTATGTTCGGAATCCTGAATCGACGTCGATTCCTAGCCGCAACACCTGCAGCCGGGGCTCTGATGCAAGTCGGAGCCCTGGCCCAGGGCGCGGGCACGAAGATTCCGGAGAAGCCCGCGTTGATGGGCGGTCCGAAGGCACGCAAGGATCGTTTTGATTCCTGGCCCAAGTTCGATCTAACGGAAGAGAAGGCGCTTTTGGACGTCCTGCGCAGCGGACATTGGTACCGCGGCAATGGGCAATTTGTCCGGAAGTTCGAGGAGGCGTTCGGGGCTTTGACG
Organism: uncultured Acidobacteriia bacterium; assembly: GCA_903893525.1. Lineage (GTDB taxonomy): Bacteria > Acidobacteriota > Terriglobia > Bryobacterales > Bryobacteraceae > BOG-234. The sequence goes on from CAITMP010000354.1 coordinate 2,438, forward strand.
GGGGCTGGCCAAGTCTTGGCAACCTGCAACGGAACGTCGGCTCTGGGCGTCGCCTTGGCTGCAGTTGGCGTGGAAGCGGGCGATGAGGTCATTGTTCCGCCATACACCTTCGTCGCGACCGTGAATGCGGTTCTGCGTGCCAACGCGCTGCCCATATTCGTGGATACGGACCCCGAGACCTTCCAAATGGACCACACGAAACTGGAGGCTGCCCTTACCCCTGCCGTCCGCGCGATTGTTCCGGTGCATCTGGGTGGCAATGTCTGCGAGATGGATGCAGTTACCGCGATCGCATCCAAGCACGGTATTCCCGTGGTGGAAGATGCCTGCCAGGCGCATTTGGCCGAGTGGCGGGGCCGGAGGGTAGGGACTCTGGGCGACGCGGGGTGTTTCAGCTTCCAAGCCAGCAAGAATCTGAGTGCCGGCGAAGGGGGGGCGGTCTTGTTCCGTGACGCCGCAGTCCGGGAACGGGCTTTTGCATACCACAATAATTCCTACACAGTGTCGGGAGGGAATTACCGGCTCACCGAATTCCAAGCCTCGTTGCTTCTCGCCCAGATGGCACGGGCGGAGTTACAGGCGAAAACCCGTTCTGAAAATGCCCGGTACCTCACGACAATGTTGAAGGAGATTCCGGGCATCCTTCCGACCGCCGAATATGGCGGAACCACGAACAACGCTTACCACCTATACATGCTGAGATATAGTCCCGGGGAGTTCGCCGGACTGCCGCGCGCCAAATTTCTCAAGGCGCTTGCGGCAGAGGGTATTCCGGCTTCCGGTGGCTACGCGCCCCTCAACACAGAGGCATCTCTGTTAAGGTTGCTGGAATCCCGTGGCTACCGTCGGCTCTTCCCGGAGTCGCGTTTGAAGCAATGGCGGGAATCCAACCATTGCCCGGAGAATGACCGGCTTTGCACCCAGGCCGTTTGGATGACGCAAAACGTGCTGCTTGGCCAGCGTTCCGACATGGAGCAGATCGCCGAAGCATTCCGCAAGATCCATGGACATGCGGGCGCGCTTTCCGCATAGTCATACTGGCCCCCAAAGTGCAGTAGGCTGGAGCTTGGAATCTCCAAAGAAAACCGCAGGCTTCCCCAAAGAGCGCTTGATCGTGGCGCTCTCCTTTATCTGTATCGCGATACACGTGTTGCTCAAGTTCGTCATCCATGGTGCCGCAGCATCGGCGAATGCGCCCCTTTTGGTGGCACTGGCGCTTGGCGGTGGACCGCTGCTGTTCGATCTCGTTCGCGATATTCTGAAGGGCCAGTTTGGTGCCGACCTGCTTGCGGGGTTGTCGATCGCGGTTTCGATTGTGCTCGGGGAGTATCTTGCGGGCTCCATTGTCGTGCTGATGCTTTCCGGCGGGACGGCTTTGGAGGACTACGCGTCGCGGCGCGCGTCAGCGGTCCTGGAGGCTTTGGCCAAACGCATGCCGACGGTTGCACACAAGTCCACCGCCACCGGGTTGGTGGATCTGGACCTTTCAGCCGTCCAATTGGGCGACCGTTTGGTTGTTTTGCCACACGAAATTTGCCCCGTGGATGGCGTGGTGTTGGACGGCCGGGGCACGATGGATGAATCATACCTGACGGGGGAACCGTTCCAGATCGCCAAGGTGACGGGTTCGGAGGTCTTGTCGGGGGCCATAAACGGCGAATCCGCCATGGATATCTCCGTTTCGCGCCTACCTGCCGATTCCCGGTACAGCAAGATCATGCGGGTGATGCAGGAGGCTGAATCCAATCGGCCCCAGATGCGCCGCCTGGCGGACAAGTTGGGTGCTTGGTTTACGCCGGTCGGGGTGGTGGTGGCGGCAATCGGCTGGGCCGTGAGCGGTGATTCCTCCAGGTTCCTGGCCGTGCTTGTGATCGCCACCCCGTGTCCACTGCTTTTGGCGATTCCCATCGCGATCATTGGAGCCGTTTCGGTGGCGGCTTCGCGGGGCATCATCATCAAAAATCCCGGGGTTCTGGAGCTTATAGACACCTGCCGTACCGTGATTTTCGACAAGACCGGAACCCTGACATACGGGAAGCCTGCCGTTACAGAGATCGTGTGCGCTCCGGGCTGCGCGCGCGCGGAGGCGCTGCGGTACGCCGCCAGCCTGGAGCAATATTCGAAGCATCCGCTTGCGGCGAGTGTTCTGGATGCGGCAAAAGCGGAGAACCTCGCACCGGTCCCGGTTGATCAGATTAGCGAGAAGCCGGGGGCGGGAATGAGCGCATCGATTTCCGGGAAGGAGGTCAGGCTCACAGGCCGCAAGCAGCTGGCCGACCTACAACTTCCGCCGCAAGCGACGGAAGGCTTGGAATGCATCCTGCTGGTGGACGGCAAGTTTGCGGCTGCCTTTCGTTTCCACGACGCGCCGCGTGACGACAGCCGGTCATTTGTCTCCCATTTGGGCCCGCGCCACCGCGTGAACAAAGTCATGCTGGTCTCGGGCGACCGTGACGCGGAGGTTCGGCACTTGGCGGCACAAGTGGCGATCACGGATGTCCTGTCCGGCAAGAGTCCGGAGGAAAAGGTGGCGATCGTTCGGGCTGAAGCGGCTTTGGCTCCGACCATGTTTCTGGGGGATGGCATCAATGACGCGCCAGCCATGCAGGCGGCCACGGTCGGCATTGCGTTCGGCCAAGCGAATGAGATTACTGCCGAGGCGGCTGACGCGGTGGTTTTGGAGCCATCCCTCGGGAAAGTGGACGAACTGATTCACATCGGACGCCGGATGCGCCAAATCGCGCTGCAGAGCGCAGTCGGGGGGATGCTGTTGTCGATGGTGGGAATGGGGGCCGCCGCAGCAGGTTACCTGCCCCCTGTGGCCGGGGCGCTGGCACAGGAAATGATCGATGTGCTGGCAGTGTTGAATGCGTTGAGGGTGGCGTTGCCAAGCGGGGAGCTGCGGGACTTCAAAGTCGCGCCCGAATAGCGGAATCAGGAGGGGCGACGGTCGCCGCCCCTCCGCGTAGCAATTCCTAGATCCACTCGCGGTAAACGCCCATGAGCTCGCGGAGGTCGGCGACGTCGGCGGGCTTGGTGTTCATCAGCGGGGGGCGGACCGGGCCAGCCGTCATGCCGAGGATTTCCATGGCATCTTTCATCACGGAAACTTCGTAACCCTTCTGGCGCTCGCGCAGGGCGTAGAGCGGGTGCACAAAGCGCTCCATCAGGCCGTCGAGACGGGCGAAATCGCGCTTCATGCCGGCATCAGCCAGTTCCAGCGAGAGCTTGGGGGCGATGTTCGAGATGCTGGAGGTGTAGGCCTGCACACCGGCGGCAAAGTAGGTGGGGATGCAGTCGTCACCCAAGCCACCGAGCCAAGCCAGCCGGTCGCCGTTGTAGTTCATGATGCGCTGGTAGGTGCGGCCGTTGCCCTGTCCGTCCTTCCACGCGGCGAGCGTGGGAACACGGTCGCAGAGGCGCGACACTTGCTGCGGCGAGAACACGGCCCAATCGCGGCTGTAGATCATCAGCGGCAGATCGGTGGCCTTGCCGATGGTCTCGTAATACTGGAACAGTCCTTCTTCCGGCGCATGGCTGTAGTAGGGAGGCAGAATCAGGATGCAGTCGGCACCGGCGCGAGCGACGCGGCGGGCGATATCGGCACCCATCACGCCGTTGTAGCCGGTTCCAGCCACCACGGGCATGCGGCCGTTCACGGCCTTCACGGTTTCCGCCACAACCTGCTCGATCTCCTCGGGTGTCATGGAGTAAACCTCGCCGGTACCACCAGCGGCGACCATGGCACAGAAGGGATGGGCTGCCATCGCGTCGACATTTGCGGCGAGGGCGTCCAGATTGAGGGAGAGATCACGATGGAACGGGGTAACGGGGAAACCGAAAACGCCGGTCAGCGTGGCAGTGAACTGTCGGGGAGTCATCTACTACCATTTTTGCACGTTCGGCGAACTGTAAAAAATGGTGAGAAAAATTCCATGTGTGTGCCACTATCTGTCTTAGATACCGTGACCCGAAATGAACTTGTCGGCGATGCGTTGTACATCGCCTGGAGGACGAATGCCGCCGATGCCAACTCGGCGCGCGTTGCGAAGAGGCGCCTTGCGCGGGGCGAAGGGAAACATCTGTACCGGTTGCGGTCGTGGGTGATCGTGAACGGCGAAGGGCGGGCGTTGCTGGCTCCCGGGGCACCCTTGGAGCAAATTGCGGGTGCGGTTTCAGATCGGGCCGATCAGATGCTGTCCAGCCGCTGGATTGCTGGTTCGCGGGCCTGTGCGGAACTTGCGAGGGATATTGAGCGGATGCCGGTGGTGCTGGGGCTGGCCGATCGTCCAGAGCAGTGGCCGTACTCCAGCGCCGCGATGAAGTAGCGGTTTGGATTGTTCTCGTTGGATAATCTTGGTTGGCCGCGAGGAGGACGGGCGGTGGTGGAGCTTAGACCACTCGCAGCCGCATGAGTGAATGGCGTTCAGTAAAGGCTTGTTTTTCAGCTTTGCTAAGGATTGGCTGGCGCGAGACAAGACGGAGCGGTTCCCATCGCAGACTCGAGCGTGAGGGGTGGCCTGATTACAGGACTCAAGCCGAGGGAGATCTGATGTTTTGGTTCGTCGGCTAGGCCGTAAGCTTGCGCCCAACCGCTGTGCTTCGGAAGCTCTCCACAATCCCCCGCCATTTCCGCATCACCAATTCCGTCAGATTCAGCAACAGAGCCAAGATCAACAGCCCCGGCCAAAGTCGAAGCGACGAATCGATGTAACGCCCGCCGGAATCGAACAGACCACTCAACTGAGGGTTGTAGCGGCCGCCTGTCGATTGCGCGATGGATTTAAGGAGTATTTCGTTGGACCCGTAGTCGGATAACTCGGATTCCTGCCGGTAGAGTCCAACTTCCGGGAAGGCGCGGGTTTCGACCAAGGGCCGGACGCGGAACAGGCCTTCCAGTGCGCCGATCCGCACGCGTCCACGGTAGGTCCCCGGCGACACCCGTGACACTTCGAGAGGCTTCTTGAAATCGCCCGGGCCGATGGCGTAAAGTTCCGGCAATGCCGGAGGCTCGGCTGCCAGATTCGATAAGTGATACTCGACCACCAATTCCTCGTTGGCAGAATCGTAACGCGAGGTAGCGTCACTTTCGTTTCCGTGCGGCAGCAGATCCCGGAAGATGTTGGTCCAGAGACGGTCGAAACCATTCCAAGTGACCCAGCTTGCGGCCCAGCGGCTCTTGGCGTCCGATGCAAAGACGGCCGCGCGGCCGAGGCCATACTGCCACCGCACCAAGAGCGGATCCTTCTCGTCCACTTCCAGAATAGAATCGGCTGTCGGTTTCAAGTCGAAACGCACATATCCGGCCAGTGGTGGTGCGCCCGCCATGTCCACTTTGTCCAACAGGTCGGACGGGTGCTTCACGATGGCCGAAATCGATTTCTCGATTGCCGTGGTGCCCGTATGCTCCTTGACGTCCTTCAGGAGAATTTGCTCCAGGCCAGTGGGCTCGTTCAGGAAGTACGACTTGCCTTTGGCGTTTACGGCAATCTTCTCCAGGTATGCCCGGTTCACATCCTGCCCGAGGCCGACCGTGGAAATGGTCACCTTGTTGTTGACCGCGTCGCGCGAAAGCTGCATGCTGTCGCCTTCTTCCGATATACCGTCGGTCAGGAGCACAATGTGCTTGTAGGTGGAATTCTGCGTGACAATTCGGCGGTAGGCCTCGTTGAGCGCCGGGGCAATCTGTGTGCCGCCGTCGGGGGTGATCCCGGCAATCAGACGCTTGATCAGCGGCTTGTCCTCGGCCTTGCGAATCGGTACCGCCCACTGGAATGAGTTGTCGAACATGAGGACACCCACGCGGTCCTCGGGTTTCAAATTTTCCACTACACCGACTGCCGCCGAACGGGCGAGCTCGATCTTCTTGCCTTCCATAGAGGAGGACTTGTCGATGATCAGGACAACTGTCGTGCCTTCGGGAGTGCGCGGCGGGGCCAACTTGGCCGGGAAAGTGCGTTCGATCGGGTCCTCGGGCAGTCCCTTGTGGTCCACGTAGGCGTTGTGTTCACCGGCGATCCACAAGGCACCCCCGCCGCGCTGTACAAAGTCCTCGACGCGCTGCTTGTCGCGGTAAGTGAGGCGCTCCATGTCGTCGTTGTTGAACACTACCAGCTGGGTGTCATCCAAATTCGCGGGCAGGTACTTGGACTCCGCGAAATCGAATTTGTTGGCGGCGAGAACTGCTGCAATATGTTCTTCGGTGCCGGTCGGGTCGTCGGTCACCCAGACTACTTTGGGGCGGCGGACGGACACCGTGTTTTCGAAACGCGATTCGCCCATGTCCGGGGCCGAAAGTTTGCCGCTCAGGTCGATGGCACCGGCGGCGTTCAGGCTGGTGCGGATCCGGACGCGGTTTTCCCCCGCCTGCAATGGGACCTTGTGTGTGCCGATGGTCTTGCCCTCGGCAGCCAATTCGACGGTCGCCTCGACGGCTGTGGGGGAATAGATGGTCAGATCGACCGGGAATCGCTCACCCGTGAATACCGAGCCGGGAATTCCCACTGCCTGGGTTTGCAAGCGCGGCTGAGGCCGGCCGGCCAAGGAAATGGTGTCGACGGGTACGCCCAACTGCTGGGCCTGCCATGCAGCGCGCGTTGCGGCCCCGTCGTTTTCATTGCCGTCCGAAATCAGGACCACGCGGTGGATCATGCCCGTGGGGAGCGACGCCAGCGCCTCCCGCAGGGGCGATTCCAAATTGGTGGACCGTCCGGCGGCACCTGAAGTCCGCGAGAGCCGGTATCCGGACTCGGCGGGAGAAAGCACTCGCGGGGTGCGGGCAAACGGAATCACGTCGAGCCTGTTGGATCCCTTTTCGTCGGACAGTCTCCGCAGAATGCCGGACTGCCGTTCCATGTCGGCGTCCGTCATAGATGCTGACGTGTCGACGAGCGCCGCGAGGGCCACCTTGCGGTCACGGGATTGGTAAACCGGTTCTGCGAGGGCCAGGATCAGGGCCAGTAGCATTCCGGTCTTTAGCATCAGCGGGGCACGGTGCGCCTGCCGCCGCCACTCCCATGCCAACCACCCCAACGGTAGCGGCAGCAGCAACAATACCCAAAGACGGTCAAACGTCATGCTGCGCTCTCCTGCTGGGTCCTAGCTGTGCCTGCGACACGTTGCAGGCGGCTGTGCTGGTAGCTGCCGTAGAGAATCCATTCCGCCACCAGCAACCCGATTCCAACCAACGCCAACCACGGCCAAAGTACGCGGTTGCGCCGGAGAGAATCGTTCCAAGCCGGTATCCCCTTGCGGGCATCGCGTGGCGCTGTCCATTTGGCATCCCACATTTCCGGTAGAGTCAAGGAAAATACCCGTTCGTTGGTGCCGGAAAGGACCCGCACGCGCGTCGGCTCCCCGGCAAAGAACTGCACGGCCCTGTCCCGGATATTGAAAGGGAGTACGGAGCCTGTTTCCGTGAGGACTTGCACGGTTTTTCGGTCGACCGAGGTTGGGAGCGGGGAAGACACCGCACCCGCAGACTGGGTTCCGACATCCACGTCGCGGAAGGTGTCCGGCGATGCCCAATGAAGAATATTGCCGACCAGACTCGGTACCGACAATTCGTAGCGCATCGATCCGGCGAACGGATTGAAACCAGACACCAGCATGTCACCGCGCGCAATCATCACAGGGCCCTTGTCGATTTCCGCCACTCGGACGTCGTCGTTCACAGCCTGCAGCACGGAGGTGGATTCGATCTGGCTGTTGCGCGCGCGCAAGCCCTGGGTGAGCGGCTGGTCGGGGATCCAGCGCAGACCTTCGGGGTGGTCCACACGCTCCTTGATCGGAATTGGTGAACGGTCGGAGGGCGGGTCGATCCAGAAGGACTTCCCCTTGGGCTGAACTGCGGGTCTGAAGCGGTCCAGAATCACGAGACCGTCATTTTCGGGCGTGTAGGCGCTCTTGGGCCGGAATTCGGCCCGTACCTGGGGGTCGGATTCGAGCGCCGGTTTCAAGGAGGCGGGCTGGTCGCTGTAGACAATCACATGCAGGGTGCGTTGTTCCGGCAACTCAAGGGCGGCGTAGTTGTCGGCGGCGAAACCATCTCCAGGGGTGCCTTGGAGGTACAGGCGCGCTTCGAGGATGCCAGCGGCGCGGCTGGAGAGCTCGAACAAGGTTTCCTTGTCCTCACCGGGGGGTAATTCCATCGTGTGGTTGCCAGCCGGTGCGTGGCCGTAATTCAGGGTAACGCTTACGGTACGGCTGCGGCGACCGTAATTTCTGGCGCGGACCAAAATCTCCCAAACACCCGGTTTCGTTTCGGAATGCCGTGCACCGACGCTGCGCAGGCCGCAGTTTTCGACGGCGTCATCCACTGCAAGGACGCGGAAAGCGGGCATCGCGGGCAGGTTCGGGCTGGTGGCTTCCCGGGCTGAAATCCGGCCGGGGCCCGAATAGACGATCTCCCCGGCGTCCGACCCGCTGCGCTCCTGCATTCCGCGCGCGAACTCCAAGTTCTGCGAAAGGTTGAGCGCGGTCGAGCCGGGCGTGGTTTCCAAAATTGCCCTGAGGATCTTCTTATGGTCGGTCTCCCAAGCCGTTACCGGTGTCGCAAGGCCGTCGGCACGGACGACGAGGACGCGGTCGGTGGGCGGCACCGCGCGCAGCCAGCCAAGCGCATTGGCACGGGCGGAATCCATCAATGTGGTGCCCTTGGCCCCGCCGGGCAGAGATGCAGACATCCAAGCGCTGGAATCCAGCACGAGGACGTGGTCGCGGTGCTTGTTGAAGCCGCCGCCGAACTGGAATTCGGCAATCGCCATCAACAACAGCAGCATGCCGAGCAGCTGCATCAGGAAGGAAACCTTCTGCTGGATCCGGCGGTTGCGGGACACGGGGGCGGGCTGCCCCGGCGTCACCCAGAACCGCAACGTGGAAACCACGTGGCGCTTTTTCGTCCTGTCCAGCAAATACAAAGCCAACGCGACAGCCGCGACACCGCCGAAGGTCACCAGAAATTGGCCCAACGTTAGATTCAGCAGTTCCATTTAGGCGATGCTCCTGGTTTTGACCAACTCTACGAAGATCGCGTCGTCCAGGGACAGTGAGGTCGGGATACCGGCATAGCGACCGGAATTGCGGAGTGCGAGCGTGCGCAGAGAAGCTGCGAATTTGTCGAACTCCTCCGTGTAGCGCTTCCGGGAGTCCGAATCGACGTGGATGTGGAGTTTTGCCCCGGTCTCGGATTCCACCAGATCAAACTCTCCCGACCAAGACGGCGACCGCTCGTCGTCGGTCCAGAGTTGGATCAGGCAGATCTCGTTGCCCGCATCGGCGATGTACTGGATGGCCTTCTCGCAGTTCTCCTCGCCCAGGAAGTCCGAGATGATAACAACCAGGCCGCGTTGGGGAAATTCATTGAGGAACTGGCGGGCCACCTTCATGAAATCGGTGGAACCGGAAGCCTTCAAGTCCTCAAGGAAGGTGGCCAGCGGGCTGAAACGCTGGCGGCCACCGCCGACGGTGCGTCCCTTGTGCAATTCGCCCGCGAAAGGCATCAACTCGATCATGTCGAGACGGACCAGTCCGACGTAACTCAATGACGCGGCCAGTTTGCGGGCGTATTCAAATTTGACAGGATCGACGGCCATGGATTCCGAGGTGTCCAAGAGAATCCGCACGGGAACTCGCGGCTCGACTTGGAACATCTTCAGGAACATCTTGTCGAGGCGCATGAACGCCCGCCAGTTGACGGCCCGGAGGTCGTCGCCTTGGTGGAAATTTCTGTGGTCGAGAAATTCCTGGCCACCGCCGGAGAACCGGGAACGGTTGTGGCCGCCCACGAGTCCGTTGAAGGAACGCTGCCAATGGATGGTCAGCCGTTCCAAGCGCTCCAGAAACCGCCGGTCGAGCAAGGGTTCGTTTGCCACGGCAGTAATAGACCCTAGGCCGCCGGAGCCTGGGCCTTGACGTCGGCGATGATCGTGGCGAGGATCGAGTCCGGTGTCTTGCCGTCGGCATGCGCGTCGAAATTGGGCACCACGCGGTGCCGCATGACGGAGACCGCGATCTGCTTGATGTCCTCGACGGATAGGTGGCTGCGGCCCTTCATCATCGCGAGCACACGGCCGCATTCCACCAACGATTGGGCGCCGCGCGGCGAACTGCCGTAGCGGAAGTATTTCTTGGCCTCGGGATGGGCGTCGGCTTGGTCGGGCTGGGTTGCCATCACAAGTTGGACAGCGTAGTCCCTTACATGCGGCGCGATCATGATCTTGCGGCACTCGGCCCGCAATTCCAAGACTTCATCGCGGCCAAGAACGCAGTGGATATGGATTTCTTCCCGGGAAATGGTGCGTTCAACGATTGTTGCCAGTTCCGCCCGAGTGGGGTAGGTCACGATGATCTTCATCAGGAAGCGGTCGAGCTGTGCTTCCGGCAGAGGATAGGTGCCTTCCATTTCGATCGGATTCTGGGTCGCCATGACGAGGAATGGAGCCTCCAATTCATGGGTCGTGTTGCCGCTGGTGACGGTACGCTCCTGCATGGCTTCCAGCAGTGCGGACTGGGTCTTCGGCGTGGCGCGGTTGATTTCGTCCGCCAGTACGAGGTTGGCGAAAATCGGGCCGTGCTGGAACCGGAGAACTTTGTGTCCTCGGTCGTCGGTTTCCATGATGGAACTGCCGACGATATCGGCGGGCATCAGGTCGGGAGTGAACTGGATGCGCGAGTAGCGCAGGCTGAGAGCCCGCGACAAAGTGCGCAGCAGGGTGGTTTTTCCAAGTCCCGGAACGCCTTCCAGTAGAACATGTCCACCGGAGAGGAGGCAGATCAGGACTCCATCGACCACATCCTGCTGGCCGACGATAACCTTGCCGATTTCAGACCGTACCTGATTGAGTTTTGCGACCGCCGGAGTCAAGGCGGTATCCGTAGCCATGATTGATTCTACACAGGGTATGTTGATGGAACTGTAATCGGCAATTGGTATAAGCTTTGGGCATGGAGATCCTCTTCGAGACCTCGGAACACGTTGCCACAATCACCCTCAACCGGCCCGACAAGCTGAATGCCTGGACCGCCCAGATGGGACGCGAAGTGCGGGGGGCGATGGAGGCGGCGGATGCCGACGACGATGTCCGGGTGGTGCTGATTACCGGTGCCGGGCGCGGCTTTTGCGCCGGTGCCGACATGTCGCTGCTGACCGACATTGTGCGGTCGGGACTTGATGCTGGAACCTCGCCCGCATCGCGGCGTGCACCGATTCCCGAGATCACGAAACCTGTGGTCGCGGCCGTGAATGGCCACGCGGTTGGCCTCGGGCTGGCGGTCGCGCTTTTTGCCGACATCCGGTTGGCCGCCGAGTCTGCCAAGTTCGGCACTGCTTTCGCGAAACGGGGTTTGGTGGCGGAATTTGGACTTGCTTGGATGCTGCCGCGATTGGTTGGCGCGGGAAACGCCATGGAGATGCTGCTGTCAGCGAGGATGGTGGACGCCGGTGAAGCTCGCCAGATCGGACTGGCGAGCCGGGTTCTGCCGGATGGGGACTTTGCCGCGGAAGCCCGCGCTTACGCGGTCGAGTTGGCCGCCAGTGTCAGTCCGCGGTCGACGCGAATTATCAAGCGCCAGGTGGCACAGGGGATGACGCAGTCTTTGGACGAGGCGTTCGCGCTTGCCGAAAAGGAGATGTACCTGAGTTTGGGATGTGAGGACTTCAAGGAAGGCGTGGCCCACTTCATGGAAAAACGATCACCGCGTTTCACCGGGAAGTAATGCTTCAGCCCTTCGATACTTTTTCGGCCTGCAACTCGGTGGACTCCCGAACGTAGCGCTTTTTCAAGAGGAATTCGAGTCCGCAGCTCTCGCAGCGGTAAGGCCACCGGCCAGTGAGACTGGCCAAGTAGAGGATGATGCCCGCCCGTTTGCGCCGGCGGATCGTCTTGCTGCGGCACGACGGGCACGTCATGAAAGGATAAGCCCCAATTTGAAATTTTAGCTGAACTGTGCTGGTCCGGGCAAGTGTTCCTTTTATTCGGGTGGAAGGAATCTAGAATCCGGGGTAGTACTGGCAAGTCCAGACCTGCCAGCGTTTCCCCGTCCGGCGTCCGCGTCGGCCCTCGTCCGTTTTTGCCCATCGCCTATAATGTTTGCTTACCCACATGCACGGAAAACTCAACGAACGCCAGGTCGACCTTGACCCCCGCGAAACAGCGGAGTGGATGGAGGCTCTCGACCAGATCGTCGAAGGAGCGGGGTCCGACCGGGCCAACTTCCTTCTCGACCAACTCGCGTCACGGGCACGCCAAAACGGCGTGGACGTGCCGCTCCGGACCACGACGGACTACGTCAACACGATACCGACGTGGAAAGAGGTCGACTACCCCGGCGACCGTGTTCTGGAACGGCGGGTGAAAAGTCTGGTGCGTTGGAACGCCATGGCCATGGTGGCCCACCAGAACAAGATTGACGACGGCATCGGTGGGCACATCGCCACCTACGCGTCCCTTGCGACGTTGCTGGAAGTCGGGTTCAACCACTTCTTCCACGGCTCCTACAAGAACGCGGAAGGCGGTACCGAGGCGGGCGACCTGGTGTACTTCCAAGGCCACGCCTCGCCCGGCGTCTACTCCCGCGCCTTTCTCGAAGGCCGGTTGAGCGAAGACCATCTGCACAATTTCCGGCATGAACTCCGAGATACGCCGGGTCTTTCGTCGTATCCCCACCCGTGGCTGATGCCGGATTTCTGGCAGTTCCCCACGGTTTCGATGGGCTTGGGACCGATCAATTCGATCTACCAGGCGCGCTTCATGCGCTACTTGGAAAGCCGCGGCCTCATCGCCAAGACTCCCCGCAAGGTTTGGGCGTTCCTGGGCGACGGCGAAATGGACGAGCCCGAATCGACCGGTGCGATCGGGGTTGCGGTCCGCGAGAAGCTCGACAACCTCATCTTCGTCATCAATTGCAACCTGCAGCGGCTCGACGGTCCGGTGCGGGGCAACGGCAAGATCATCCAGGAACTGGAAGGTCTGTTCCGCGGCTCAGGCTGGAACGTGATCAAGTGCATTTGGGGCAGCGACTGGGACGCGCTGATTGCCAAGGACGAATCCGGCAAGCTCCTCCAGTTGATGAACGAGTGCGTGGACGGCGAACTGCAGTCGTTCAAGGCCAAGGGCGGTGCCTACGTCCGCAAGGAATTCTTCGGACGCTATCCGGAGACCGCGGCACTTGTCGCCGACATGAGCGACGACGAACTGGCAACTCTGCACCGTGGCGGGCACGATCCGAAAAAGGTTTACAACGCCTACAAGGCTGCCTGCGAATACAAGGGCGGTCCCACGGTCATCCTCGCGCACACCGTGAAGGGTTACGGCATGGGCGAGGCGGGCGAGTCCCGCAACCCGGCCCACCAGAACAAGAAACTCAACGAGAAGATGGTTGAGTATTTCCGTTCGCGCTTCGACATCCCAGTGCCCGAGGAAGTGGTCCGAGAGCTGGCCCTGTTCCGGCCTTCCCAGGACAGCGAGGAAATCCAGTACATGCTGGCGCGCCGGGAGGCTATGGGCGGTTTCCTGCCGTCGCGGAAACCGGCTCCGTCCACCACGGTCACGCCGGGTACCGATGTAATCGATCCTTTCCGCGGCGGATCCAAGGAACCGCACCCGTCGACCACGGTCGCCTTTGTCCGCTTGCTGACTGCTCTGATGAAGGTGCCGGAAGTCGGTCGCCGCATCGTGCCTATCGTTCCCGACGAAGCCCGCACGTTCGGCATGGAGTCCATGTTCCGGAGCCACGGCATCTACGCCTCGTCCGGCCAGCTCTACAAGCCGCACGATTCCGACATCGTCCTCTACTACAAGGAATCCTCAGACGGCCAAGTCTTGGAAGAGGGCATCACCGAGGCTGGTTCGATGGCGGAATTCACTGCCGCCGGGACCGCTTACGCCAACTACGGTGTGGACACGATTCCGTTCTACATCTACTACTCGATGTTCGGCTTCCAACGCATCGGCGATCTCGCCTGGGCGTTTGCTGATTCGCGTGGCAAGGGCTTCCTGCTCGGTGGAACTGCCGGACGCACCACCCTTTCCGGCGAGGGACTGCAGCACCA